>NZ_JASUAZ010000003.1:0-212065 GCF_030283135.1 Mixta mediterraneensis
TTCATTACTGCCGCTGCGGGCGACCGACAAGGGTTGCAGAGCGGCAACCCTTGACCCGCGCTTCCGGCCAGCCCGCCCGCCGCTGCGCGGTGCCTTCGCTTCTTCGCGATTTCTTTACGGACCGGACGGATTCGCCGTCCTGGCTCATGCCGTCCTCTTCGCGGCCTCCCTGCCGCTCGTCCTGAAATCCCTCATCCGCTCAGCGGACGGGATGGCCTCTGGTAACCCCCCGCTGCAACAGCGGCTTTTTCCTTTTATGAATTTATCGCGATAATTTTGTAGTTTTTGCATCCCAGCCAACAGACAATGCCTGGCTGAGAAAAAACTTATCACTCACAGAAGGCGGTCTGAGGAGGCATCCGTCAGGCCGCAGTGAGTGACGAAGGGACAGCGAAGGCTGCCGGACGCCGGGATTGTTAAGGGGCGGGCGTAAGCCCCTTAACACGTCCGCCTGCACAGGCCGGGCTGAAACTCCCCCCCGCCTGGCGGGCGGAACCCTCACGGAGTGAACCATCCCACCCTGCGTGCCTGACCGGCTCGTCAGGCCATGCTGACTTCCCCCCCTGGCGGTCAGAAACTTCACGGAGTGAACCATCCCACCCTGCGTGCCTGACCGGCTCGTCAGGCCATGCTGACTTCCCCCCCTGGCGGTCAGAAACTTCACGGAGTGAACCATCCCACCCTGCGTGCCTGACCGGCCTGTCAGGCCATGCTGACTCCCCCGCCTGGCGGTCAGAAACCTCACGGAGTGAAACCCCACCCGGCAGGTAAAACCTGCACGCCATACAAAGGATGAAACGCCTGGCGTTTCCCGAACCCCGTTCGGCTCCTGTCAATACCGATGGTAACTACGCTGCGCCGTACTCACCTTGTATAAATAACGACGTGACTCTGCTGACGGATGCTGTTTCGCCAGCGTCTGATAAACCTCGCTCGGCGACATGGCGTTGATAACACTGAACGCACGATCCTTATCACTCGAAAACACCCGGAGTACGCTGCCTGCACCACCGTTGTAAGCGGTGATCACTGCATAACGCCGGGACAGGGGATCCTGAATGCCGCCTAAATAACTTTTTTGCAGAATAGACAAGTACGCCGTTCCTGCGTCGATATTATTCTCTGGATCAAGCAAATAGCTGCGGCTTGGCTTGCCCCATTTGCCTTTCATGCGGAACACATCAACACCAGCCGTATGTTGCACCACCTGCATCAAACCCAGCGCGTCGGCATGGCTGACCGCATAGGGGTTAAAGCTCGATTCGGTTTGCATAATCGCCAGAATCAGCGAGGCATCCACGCCATACTCTTCGGCGGCTTTGCGCACTATCGGCAGATATTTATGGGCGCGTTTATCGAGGTGGTTCGGCACCATCGGGATAGTGATCGAATAAATCACATGCAGGCCCGACATGCGGCGCTTCAATTTATTTTTGATCAGATAATCAGCGAAGTTTTCGGCGCGACCCTGCCAGCGGATAGCCTGGCCGGTATTATCCAGCACCTGACCGTATAGCAGCGGCTCTTTGCTGATAACAATATCGTTGGCATCAGAGTAAAGATCGACATTGCCTGGATCGTCACCAATCAACAGCGTGGTCACAATCGCCTGACGCAGACTGGCCATCGGATCGGTTCCGGCAATAGTCTCGATGGTAATACTGCCGCTTTCGAAGTTGATGTGGCTGCGGGTGTAATAGTTATCGCTATATTTGACATAATCTTTCGGTCCGGCGATCAGAACCTCATTGATACCCCAAATATTCTCAATGTTATGGGCGAACTGGCCCATTAAAATGTCAAATCCGTTGGTATCCTTAACCCAGTCTTCGTGAAACAGCTGTTTTTTTTGTCCAGAACAGGAAACCAAAAGTGGTGCGATCACCAGCAGGGCTAGCAAATTTTTATTCATTGGAAATGTGTGCCTGACCAGGATAGTGGCCTCAATGTAGAGGCCAAAAGTATTTACGCTTCGGGCGGCGTGTAGCCTTCAATATGCACATCTTTGCCTTCAAACAGGAAATTCACCATCTCCTTTTCCAGCACTTTACGGTCTTCCGGGTTCATCATGTTGAGCTTCTTTTCATTGATCAACATGGTCTGCTTGGCCATCCACTTCTGCCAGGCTTCTTTGGATATTTCGTTGTAAATACGCTTGCCCAGATCGCCAGGATAGAGCTGAAAGTCCTGACCTTCAGCGTCACGTTGTAAAAAAGTACAAAAAATGGTGCGGCTCATTATTCTTCCTCATTAATCTCACAACTGTGCAAAGCCAGTTGTTGGGGATGGCGCAACTCGTGCAAAAGTCGCTCGACAGGTGCAGCTAATCCCACTGACGGTGGCAGCGCTAAGTTATACCAGAGACCGCCTGCTTCATCCATCGCCGCCCCGGCAGAAGGCCATGCCAGCCACATGGGAACAATATCCAGATGGAAATGGCTGAAGGTATGACGAAAAGCGGTTAACTGCTGCGGCTTAGCGTAGATGCCGCGTGCCTCTAACCAGTCAATTAAGGCTTCTTCATGGATAAATTGTGGAAAGCAGAACAAACCTCCCCATAATCCCACCGCTGGACGTTGTTCCAGCCAGACTTCGTCGCCATGTTGAATCATCAGGAACCAGCCGCTGCGTTCGGGCAAAATTTGTTTCGGCTTTTTACCGGGATAACTTGCCCAGCTGTTGTTAGCATACGCCACGCAGCCGCTGCTTAACGGGCAAATTTCACATTTGGGTTTCGAGCGGGTACAGACAATCGCACCGAGATCCATCATTGCCTGGTTGAACTGGCTGACGCCTTCGGCGGGTGTGACGGTTTCACTGATTTGCCATAAGCGCTTTTCGATGTCCTTTTTACCCGGCCAGCCCGCCACCGCATAGCAACGTGCCAACACGCGTTTTACATTGCCATCCAGAATCGGAAAATGCTGACCCAGCGACAGCGACAAAATTGCCCCTGCCGTTGAACGACCGACGCCAGGCAGCGCCGCCACATCATCAAAATTTTGCGGGAATTCACCTTTGTGCACATCAACAATCTGCTTTGCCGCTTTGTGCAGATTACGTGCACGAGTGTAGTAGCCAAGACCGGTCCAGAGATGTAGCACTTCATCTAACGGCGCAGCGGCTAACTCATTAATCGTCGGAAAGCGCGCCATAAAGCGTTCAAAATAGGGGATAACGGTAGCAACCTGGGTTTGCTGTAACATCACTTCGGACAGCCACACCTTATAAGGTGTTTTCTCTAACTGCCACGGCAGGGTTTTGCGGCCAAAGCGCTGATACCAGTCCAGCACCTGTTGCGCGAACTGCGGCGCTTGCATCATAAGAAGGAAATTTTCCGTGATTACTCTACACTCAGGCAGGAATTCCAGCACATGCGCAACTGGGTGTAAACCGGAAGATTGCAAAGGCTTGCTTCTGTTTATGAACTTTGCATAATGCCCGTTTCCCAGAACAGGCTAACCAGCAGGCTTTGACATGATTAATGACGTCATCACTCCGGAATTTGATGAGAACGGGCGCCCACTGCGCCGTATTCGCAGTTTTGTGCGCCGCCAGGGTCGGTTAACCAAAGGCCAGCAACTGGCGCTCGATAGTTACTGGCCGGAAATGGGCGTGGAATATCAGCCGGAGCCAATCGATCTGCCACTGCTGTTTGGCCACGAAGCGCCGGTAACGCTGGAAATTGGTTTTGGTATGGGCGCTTCTTTGGTGACCATGGCGCAAAACAATCCCCAGCAAAACTTTCTTGGTATCGAAGTTCATGCGCCGGGCGTCGGCGCGTGTTTAAGTGCAGCGAAAGAAGCGGGCGTCGAAAACCTGCGCGTAATGTGTCATGACGCAGTAGAAGTGCTGGAGGAGATGATTCCAGATAACTCGCTGCGTATGGTTCAGCTGTTTTTCCCTGACCCGTGGCACAAAGCGCGTCACAATAAGCGTCGTATCGTACAGGTCCCGTTTGCCGAATTGGTGATGCGCAAGCTGAAGCTGGGCGGCGTATTCCATATGGCGACTGACTGGGAAGCTTATGCCGTACATATGCTGGAAGTAATGAATAGCATTGATGGTTACAAAAATCAGTCCGAGAGCCAGAACTATGTGCCGCGTCCTGAGACACGTCCATTGACTAAATTTGAGCAGCGCGGGCAGCGTTTAGGCCATGGCGTATGGGATTTAATGTTTGAGAGGGTGAAATAATGGCCACGCAACGCAGCCGCCGTTTACGTAAAAAATTACACATTGATGAGTTTCAGGAGCTGGGTTTCTCCGTTGCCTGGCGTTTCCCGGAGGGGATGTCTGAAACTGAAATCGACGAAACGCTGAATCAATTTATTAATGAAGCCATCGATCCCAATGGCCTGGCCTATGACGGTAGCGGTTATCTGGCATGGGAAGGGCTGATTTGTTTGCAGCAAACCGGCAAATGCACCGAGGAACACCGTGAGCTGGTGCGTAAATGGTTACAGGATCGCAAGCTGCAAGACATCCAGGTTACCGAACTCTTTGACGTCTGGTGGGACTAAGTTAGATCGCTCGGGCTGGCTTACTTGTGCTTTGCCTGCCGGGCAGTGTTCGCATTCTTCACGTACCCGTAGGTTTTGGATGCTGTGCGCTGACCAGCACAAAAATCACTGCGGCGCGAATGCCCGACCTTTCAGCACGGTTTCAGGTGGATAAGGAGAGTTAATGATTCGGAAAGTGCTTCTTACTGCGCTGCTGTTAGCAGCGACCCAGGCTCAGGCTGCGTATGAATGTAGCGTGAAGCCGAAGGATGATGTGATAATCAAGCCGCAAAGCGTGCAGGTAGTCGGCGCTAACGGTAATCTGGAAATCACGCCGCAGGGCGACGTGCAGTTCAATGCTCAGAAAGTGCCGATGAACAATGCGGATCGCCAGAAAGCGATTGATTACCAAAATGCGTTGCGTCGCGATCTTCCATGGATTGACAGCGGAGCCACTTCGCGACTGGAAAAAAGCCGCGTGGCGCTGGATAAAGTCATTGTTGAGAAGCTCGGCGCTGACAGCAACGTGCGTAATCGCCTCAGTACGCTGAATGGCCAGTTAAAACAGCAGATGAACCGGATTATTGAGCATCGTCCGGACGGGTTAACTTTCCATCATCAGGCCATCGATCAGGTGCGCGCTGACGGCGAACAGCTGGTACAGACGACGCTGGGCGGTATTATGCAGGACAGCCTGAACGAAATGGGCAGTAAACAGGCCAGCAATGGCAGCAACCCGCTACAGGCTATTATGGGAAATCTTGGTGGGCTTCAGCAGTCGATTCAGGCGGAATGGAGCAACCAGGAACAGGACTTCAAAAACTTCGGACACGAAGTTTGTAACCGCGTCATTTCGCTGGAAGATCAGCGTAAAAGCCTGGTTGCAGATTTGAATAAGTAAATTGCCGCATCAGCCAGAACGGCTCTGGCTGATGCGTCTTTGCCAGCTATCTCAGGCTAAAAACAATTCCAGCAGCGAATTCAAAAACAACTTTCCTTTCTCGCTGATCTGCCAGTACTCATCTGTTTCAACAACATAGCCCGCCGCAATTGCCGCATCCATCTGTGGGCGAATTGCCTGTTCAGACAAGCCGGTATAACGCGTAAATTCGTTACGCGGTGCCGCCTCCAGCAGACGGAAGCGGTTCATAAAATATTCGAATGGCTTATCGGTGTCGGCGACATCATATTGCTTATCAAGGTATTTTCCCTGCATAAAGCCGCGTGGATGACGCGTTTTCACCGTGCGCACAATACGGCCATCAGGCTGCGTCAGTTTGCCGTGCGCGCCACAACCAATACCGAGATAATCACCAAAGCGCCAGTAGTTGAGGTTATGTTCGCAGCGATAGCCTGGCCTGGCGTAGGCCGACGTCTCATATTGCTGATACCCCGCAGCAGACAGCAACTGGTGGCCCTGCTCGAAAATATCCCATAGCGCATCATCATCCGGCAGCTTAGGTGGACGGGAAGCAAACAGCGTATTTGGCTCAATGGTCAGCTGATACCACGATAAATGCGGTGGGTTGAGCGCAATCGCCTGACGCAAATCATCCAGCGCGTCTTCCAGCGACTGATCGGGCAAACCGTGCATCAGATCGAGATTAAAGCTGCGTAGCTGTAAACCTTCTGCCAACTGTGCGGCGCGTCTGGCCTCTTCAGGCCCGTGGATACGACCCAGGCGCTCCAGCTTTTGTGGACTGAAACTTTGCACGCCAATTGAGATACGGTTAATACCGGCGCGTTGGTAAGCGCTAAAGCGGTCGGCTTCCACCGCGCCCGGATTAGCTTCCATGGTGATCTCAGCGCCTTCCGCCAGCGTTAAGCGCTCGCGCACACCATCCAGAAGCAGCCGCATGGCATGACTGCTTAACAGGCTTGGCGTGCCGCCACCAATAAACAGGGTATGCACTTCGCGATGATGAATCAGCGGCAGATCATTTTCCAAATCGTGTAGCAGGTGCTGCACATACTCAATGTGCGGCACCTCATCTTTCAGCGCGTGGGAATTGAAATCACAGTAAGGACATTTTTGTACGCACCACGGAATATGGATGTACAGACTCAACGGCGGTAGGTTAGGCATTACGCAGCGCTTCCAGCAACAGCGTCAATGCTTTACCACGATGAGAAACCGCGCCTTTTTCTACTTTGCTCAGCTCGGCGGCGGTTTTTCCTGCTTCAGGAACATAAAAGACAGGATCATACCCAAAGCCACCTTCACCGGCACAGGTGCGGGTAATTACGCCCTCCCAACTACCGTGAAAGACGAGCGGGGTAGGATCGTCGGCGTGGCGCAGATACACCAGCACGCAGTGGAATTGCGCCTGGCGATGGCCGTCGGGCACATTTTCCAGCGCGGTAAGCAGCTTTTCCAGATTCTGCTGATCGCTGGCCTGTTCTCCGGCGTAGCGCGCGGAATAGATTCCCGGTGCGCCGCCAAGTGCATCGACCGCTAAGCCGGAGTCATCAGCAATCGCCGGCAAACCGGTAATTTGCGCCGCGTGACGCGCTTTAAGAATGGCGTTTTCGATAAAGGTCAGGCCGGTTTCTTCAGCCGATTCCACGCCAAGTTCGGTTTGCGCCACAATATCCAGGCCAAAGGCGGATAACAGATCCGCCAGTTCACGCACTTTGCCGGGATTGCCAGTGGCGAGCACAACTTTTTGCATATCAGTTCCAGTTCAATTCGGTTACAGCAGATACCAGAGACCTGGGAACAGGTCCATGCCGAGAAAATTCAGTGCATACAACACCAGAATCACAATCATTGCTGAGAAATCGATGCCGCCCATTGCTGGCAAAATCCGGCGAATCGGAGCCATCAGCGGTTCGGTCAGCTGAATCAGGACGTAATCAACTGGCCCGCGGCCCTGGCTGATCCAGCTCATCAGTGAGCGAATAATGATGACCCAGAACACCAGGTAACCGGCCGATTTCACCAGTGACAGCAGGCCGACCAGCAGATTGGTGGGATCAATCGAGAACACGCCAACCTGAATCAATAACAGGATCGGATATTTAAGCGTAGTCAGTACAAAAGCCAGCAGCAGAGAGGCGGTATCAATCGGTCCCAGCGCAGGAATAATGCGGCGCAGCGGCTTAATGACTGGCTGAGTAATCTTCACTACAAACTGCGACAGCGGGTTGTAAAAATCACAGCGTGACCACTGCATCCAGATGCGCAGCAGCAGCACCATGACGTAGAGATCGATCAGCGTTTTTACTAAAAACGTCATTGTTAACATGAAGTTCCTCAATTATTGTTGTGGTTTGCTCGCGTAATTGCGCGCGCCAAATAATGCAGTGCCGATGCGCACCATAGTGCTGCCTGCGGCAATAGCGGCTTCCATATCATCGCTCATCCCCAGTGAGAGCGTATCGACACTGGCATAGTGCTGTTTCAGCTGTAGAAATGCGTCGGCCATTTGCTGACACACTGCCAGCTGTCGTTCGTAATCACGTTCTGGTGCGGGAATCGCCATTAATCCGCGTAGTTGAAGTTGCGGTAATTGTGTTATTTGCTGCGCCAGCTCAGGCACAGCCTCCAGCATGATGCCAGATTTGCTGTTTTCGTCACTGATATTTACCTGAATTAATACATTAAGCGGTGGCAGTGAGAGCGGACGCTGGTCATTCAAACGCTGCGCGATACGCTGGCGGTCCACGGTGTGACACCATGCGAAATTTTCTGCCACTAAGCGACTTTTATTGGATTGTAACGGGCCGATAAAGTGCCATTCCAGATGAGGATGTGCGGTCAACGCCTGAACTTTTTCAACCCCTTCCTGCACGTAATTTTCTCCAAAGGCCATTTGCCCGGCGGCGACGGCGTCTTCGACCGCGCTCGCAGGTTTGGTTTTGCTGACTGCAAGCAGGGTAATTTCTTCTGGAGCTCTGCCGCAACGCGCGGCTGCAGCAGCGATTCGCTGTCGGACTTGCTGTAGGTTGTGCTGAATTGAGGTCATAGTCAGGAGAAATTATGGATCTGGATGAAATTGTGGCGCTTAGTGTAAAGCATAACGCTGCCGATCTGCACCTTTGCAGCGGACATTTGCCCTACTGGCGACGGCAGGGCCGTCTGGAAGCCTTGCCTGACTGGCCGAAAGTCACTTCGCAATGGATGACGCAGTTTATCAATATCTGGCTGGATGAGGCGCAGCAGCAACAGCTTAAAGCCGCAGGGCAGCTTGATTTCGCGCTGAACTTATCCGGTGGTCAACGGCTACGCGCGAATCTGTTCAGACAGCGGCAGGGGCTGTCTTTAGCATTACGTACTATCGCCAGCCAGTGTCCGGCGCTGGAAAGTTTACGCTTGCCTGCGATAGTGTCCTCGCTGCTGGAAAAAGATGACGGGCTGATTTTAATTACCGGTCCTACCGGCAGCGGTAAATCGACCACCCTGGCGGCTATCGTGGATGCGATTAACCGTCAGCAGGCGCGACACATTATTACGCTGGAAGATCCCATCGAGTTTATTCATCACAGTCAGCAATCGCTGATCCAGCAGCGTGAAGTGGGCGTACATTGCCATTCGTTTAGCCACGGACTGAAAGCTGCACTACGTGAAGATCCGGATGTGATCTTGCTGGGCGAGTTGCGTGACAGCGACACCATTCGCCAGGCGCTGACCGCAGCCGAAACCGGGCATCTGGTGCTGGCAACCTTGCATACACGTGGCGCAGCGCAGGCCGTGGATCGTTTGGTTGATGTTTTTCCGGCAGAAGAAAAAAACCTGGTGCGTACGCAATTAGCCGGCAGCCTGAAAGCGGTGATCGCTCAGCGGCTGGTCTCCTCGTCTGAAGGCAAACGCATTGGCCTGTTTGAAGTGCTGGTGGCAACATCGGCGGTGTCGAATCTGATCAGGGAAGGGAAGATGTACCAGATTCCCGGCGTGCTACAAACCGGCGCACATGCCGGTATGCAGACTTTTGAACAGAGCATGTTAGCGCGTCAGGCAGAAGGATTGATTCAGTAATGCGTTTCGAACCAGTCTTGCAAAATGATTGCCGCAGACTGGGAATCAACCGAGCCTTTGTTCAGAGCGCGATATCCCCCGCGCTCAAACAGCCCGGCACGCGCTTCAATTGTACTGAGACGTTCATCCTGTAATTCGATGCGCACACCAAAGCGACCGTGGAGGCGATTGGCAAACTTACGCGCGCGGGCAGTTAATTCCTGCTCTGTACCGTCCATATTCAGCGGTAAGCCGACGACGACAAAGTCGGGCTGCCACTCTTTGAGCAGCTTTTCTATCTGCTGCCAGTCTGGCGTGCCGTTCTGGGCCTTTAATGCCGCTAACGGGCGAGCACTGCCGGTAAGCTGCTGTCCTACCGCCACACCGATGCTTTTGGTGCCAAAGTCGAAGCCTAGCAAGGTATGATTTAACATCAGGCGTGTCCGGCGTCGCTGGCCATATTGTGAATATCAACGCCAATACTGCGCGCCGCTTCACGCCATCGCTCGGCAATGGGTGTTTTAAACAGGATATTGCTGTTTGCGGATGTGGTCAGCCACGCATTTTCCATTAGCTCACTTTCCAGCTGATCTTTTTCCCAGGCACAGTAGCCCAGCGCTACCAGCACGTTCTCCGGTTGCGATTTTGTCCCAATCGCTTCCAGCACATCTCGCGAAGTCGTGATCACCGTGGTGTCGGAGATACGCACACTGGCGGAAAAAATGCGTTGTGCAGAGTGCAGGATAAAACCGCGATCTTCTGCCAGTGGACCACCGGAAAATACCGGTTTATCCAGCTTAATGGCCGGATCGCGATTGTCTGAATCGATCCTGAGCTTTTTAAGAATGCTTTCCACCGTCAGATTCTCCATGGGCTTGTTGACGATCAGTCCCATGGCTCCTTCTTCGTTGTGTTCACAAACGTACACCACGGAACGTTTGAAGAAAGGGTCTTGCAGCGAAGGCATGGCAATCAAAAAATGATGCTGTAAATTCATTCTCACTCGATGTACCAAAAATAACCGGCGCGCAATTGCCCGCCGGTGTTGGGTTGATTTCGGAGCATGACTCCGGCGTCATGCTCAGCCCAGACGTTTTTCGATGGCATCCATCAACATACCGGTGATTGAAATTGGGAATGCTGCCTCAATTTCGCGCACGCATGTCGGGCTGGTCACGTTAACTTCTGTCAGTTTATCACCGATGATGTCCAGACCGACAAAAATCAGCCCTTTTGCTTTCAACGTTGGACCAACGCGACGGGCAATTTCCCAGTCGCTTTCCGTTAGCGGGCGAGCTTCACCGCGTCCGCCTGCGGCGAGATTACCGCGCGTTTCACCACCCTGCGGAATGCGCGCCAGGCAATAAGGCACCGGTTCTCCATCAACGACCAGAACGCGTTTGTCGCCGTCTTTGATGGCGGGAATATAATTCTGCGCCATGCAAAAGAATTTGCCATGGTTGGTCAACGCTTCCGTAATCACTGAAAAGTTAGGATCTTCTTGCTTCACGCGGAAAATCGACGCGCCGCCCATACCATCCAGCGGTTTCATGATGATATCGCCATGCTCTTGCCAGAAAGCGCGAATTTTCTCTTTATTGCGAGTCACTAAAGTGTCCGGTGTAAACTCGGCAAACCATGCAGTATAGAGCTTTTCGTTGCAGTCACGCAGGCTTTGCGGCTTGTTAACAATAAGCGTGCCTTGCTCTTCTGCGCGTTCCAGAATATAGGTTGCATAGATAAATTCGGTATCAAAGGGGGGATCTTTACGCATCAGAACCACGTTCAGATCGGCGAGTTTAATCTCCTGCTCGCTGCCAAACTGATACCAGCCGTCGTAATTTTGCTCGACGCTCAGCAGACGGGTGCGGGCATAAGAGACACCGCCACGCAGCGAGAGATCACCCATCTCCATGTAGTGGATTTCGTAACCACGGCGCTGTGCTTCCAGCAACATGGCGAAGCTGCTGTCTTTTTTAATATTGATGGACGCGATGGGGTCCATCACGATGCCAAGCTTAATCATTATTCTCTCCTCAATGAGGCGGAATTACCGTCTCGTTCCTTGCGGTCAGCGTTGGGCTGATCAGTCAGGACGCCGTGTGTGCTGCGTGCGTCATAAAAATTATCGCTTAACCCAGGTCGCCAAACCTCACCTGAAGTGCCGTAATGGCGGTCAACGCGGTGGTTTCAGTGCGTAAAACCCGAGGGCCAAGCAAAATGTCAGTAAATTCATGTTGCGCTGTCATGGCGATCTCGTCAGCGGTAAGGCCGCCTTCCGGGCCAATCAGCAAACGCACCCGCTCAACCGGCTGCGGCAACGTATTAATACTGTGGCTGGCGCGAGGATGAAGATTGAGCTTTAGCCCCTTATCGTCCTCGGCACACCACGCTTCCAGCGTCATCGCCTCGCGAATTTCCGGTACGCGATTGCGGCCACACTGTTCGCAAGCAGCGATAGCGATCTTTTGCCATTGCTGGGTCTTCTTTGCCAGTCTTTCTGCATCCAGCTTTACGCCACAGCGTTCAGAAAACAGGGGCGTAATCACATTGACACCCAGCTCAATGGATTTCTGAATAGTGAATTCCATTTTTTCACCGCGTGACATCACCTGGCCTAAATGCATGAACAAAGGTGATTCACGATCGCTCAGCTGGCTTTCCAGGACACTTACTTTTACACGCTTTTTATCAACATGCGTGATCTCTGCCGCAAAAGTCAGATTACTGCCATCGAAGAGTTCCAGACGCTGGCCGCTGCTCATACGCAGTACACGGCCGACGTGATTAGATGCATCTTCATCTAGGGTAATTTCACTGCCAACGCTGAGCGGTTCAGCATGATAAATGCGAGGTATGCGCATAAGGTTCCTGAGGATGAACGCCGCGCTGAATGCCGCGGCAGAATCGAGAAAACAGCTAGTTTAGGGCAGGGTTTTTAGCGCTGGCAAGCTTGCAATACATAAGGATTATGGTTGCCCTGCACGCGCGCGATGCGTTTATCACGTTCGCATTCCCATGCAGTTACCGGATAAAGCTTGTTCCACGCCGTGAAAAGCTGGGTTTGCTGACGTGACAGGCGAAGATGATACTGGTCGCGCATGTAAAAATACGTGCGTGCAATCGCCCCGCGCGCACGTACAGGTGGCTCGGCAACCTTCTGCCTGAAATCTACTTTCATACTGCACTGACCATAAGGCTGATCGCCGCCGTTCCACTGGCTATAGGCCAGGTTACCGCGATCGCCATTCACTTCGCCGACAGCGGGTTGCAGATTATGCAGATCAGTTTCAATACGGCGATACCCGGCATCTTTTCGGCAATTTTTGCGACCACCGTTTTGCCAGCATTGCCGCTGATGACCAAATTCCCAGGCAGGCACGACATGTTCCCATTCAATGCGTTCAGCACGATTGGCATTTTTCCGTACCTGATAACCGCAGCTGTTCAGATCGGGAATGCCTTTTTTACCTTTCCAGCTGATTTTACAGCCGCAGTAAAATGTTCCCGGCGCGTCAGCATTAATCTGCGCGGCATAAACTTTAGCCTGCTGAAAATTATTCTGATGATAGTTATTCAGACTCAGCGCACTGGCGGCAAAGGGAGCAAATAACAGCGAAACAGTAATACAAATTTTGCGAGACATATTCCCATCTACTCAGACCTAAAAAAGGGCGGCAGGGTAACAGAATGGGGAATCACGCGGAATGAGAATTCTGCTCAGGAAGGGGAATACTCGCCTGGTTTTAACAGGCAGCCGCAGTGAACGCAGCGGTATTCGCTTTCACCACGTACTACCCGGTTATGACGACGCACAGTGAGCTGGTGTTGCTGGCACTGACAGCGATAGGAGAAGGTACGGCTGCGTACCGATCCCAGTTCAAAACGATGGGTACGCTGAGCGGGCACGCCAAGTATGCTTTCCATCATCCATTTCCACTCTTTGCCGTGTGGCGCAACACGACCAAATTTTTTCCATACCAGCAGATGCGCCAGTTCATGTGGCACGACTTCGTCAATAAACGCCTGTTGGTTTTCAAGCAACAAAACCGGATTGAGACGGATTTCCCACTTCTCCAGCCAGGCGGTTCCGGCAGCCGTACCGCGCTGCTGATAAACCAGTTTAGGTTCGGGGAAATCGCTCTCTAGTGTTTGATTAGCCAGATCAAGCGAATAGCGCAGAGAACGCATCACGGCTTGCTGGAGCGCGATGGGCAGGCGAGGAGTTTTCATGGCGCTAAGAATAAGGGGAGGCGGGAGTGAACTCAATATCAGAAAAGAAAACGGCGGGAAGACGTCCCGCCGTCAAAGGTGATTATCAGTCGTGTGAACCGATGTCGCGCAGTTTTCTGCCTTTCATCAGGTTGCGTTCGATGTGCTCCAGCGAGATGTTTTTGGTCTCAGGAATCAGCATTACCGTCAACAGGATAAAGAACACATTCAGCAGCGCGTATACCCAGAAGGTCGGCGCGTTGCCCAGCGTATTCAGCATCGTCAGGAAGGTAGCACCGACGATCATATTCGCAATCCAGTTGGTGGTCGTGGATACGGTAATACCAAAATCGCGGCCTTTCAGCGGCTGAATTTCAGAACACAGCACCCAGATTAACGGACCCGCCGACATAGCGAAGCCAATGATAAACATCAGCAGCATGCCGATGGCAAAATATTGCGCACCCGACGAGTTAATGCCTATATGCAGCATCGTACCCAGAATGCCCATGCCCGCAGCCATCACCAGGAAGCCGAGGATCAGCGTTGGTTTACGGCCCCAGCGGTCCACCAGACCAATCGCGATAAAGGTAGCCAGTACGTTGACGAGGCCAACGATTACCGTGCCCCACATCTGTTCCGTGGTGTTAGAAAAGCCCGCAATCTCAAAGATTTTCGGCGCATAGTACATGATGACATTCATACCGGTGAACTGCTGCATCACCTGCAACAGAATGCCGAGGAATACTGCACGACGGAAATTGCTGTTGTCTTTGAACAGGCCCCAACCGGATTGCTTGATCTTCAGGCTGTCACGAATTTCATCCAGCTCACGCTTTGCCTGCTCGCTGGTATCGCGCAGGCGATCCAGCACGCGCTGTGCATCACGGAAGTTGCCTTTCGCCGCCAGCCAGCGAGGGCTGTTAGGCAGGAAAAACACCCCAACCAGCAGCAGCGCCGCAGGAATGGTGATGACGCCCAGCATCCAGCGCCAGTTGCCAGTGAAGCTGAATGCCGTATCTGTCAGATAAGCCCCAAGGATACCGATAGTGATCATCAGCTGATACAGCGAAATCATACTGCCGCGTATTTTTTCTGGCGCGATTTCAGAGAGATAAAGCGGCGCAGTGTAGGAAGCGATACCCACAGCCAGGCCCAGTAAAACGCGCGCGCAAATCAGCATCTCAGGGTTTGGCGACATTGCCGACCACAGAGAACCGATTACGAACAGAATTGCACTTGCCATCAGGCTTTTCTTACGGCCCAGGCGAGACGACATCCAGCCACTACCGATAGCACCAACGGCTGCACCGAACATCATTGAGCTGACGATCCACTCTTGCTGGTGTGCCGTAACGTTAAAGTCTTTTGCGATGAACGGCAAAGCACCGGCGATAACGCCAATATCCAAGCCGAACAGCAGGCCAGCAAGAGCCGCCAGGAAGCAGACAAAAAAGGTCATCGCCTTATTTGATGTTCTGCTTTTGTGTGTGTTGCCAGGCATAGTGCCTCCAGATTTATCCATCGTTGTTTTTATCAATGTTAAAAAACCTTGTCCGGGAAAAAAGTGAGGGCGATCACATCAGTGTAATCGTTTACACAAGCTGAAGCCCTGAAATTCAGCATTTTCAGCCCAAAAAGGTCAAATAACCAGTGAGGTATAGCACTCATTAAGTATCTGACATTACTCTAATTATCAGCAATCAGACGACGCTGAAAATAACGCATTTTCACCAGAATAACTACGTCGTTTAATTTTTAAATTACAGATAAATAAAGCGTTTAAAACTGTAATCGTTAACATTTCTCTTACAGGAAAGGCGAAAAGAAGTGTAGCTGAGATAAAAAAAACTGCTGGCTGGCGGCAATTTTTCATCGCGCCTGAAAAACGGCAATAAAAAACCCCGCTTTATCAGCAGGGCTTTCAGGTAATGCTTAGAGGAAAGCGTGAACTTATACTTACAGACCGGCAGCGTCGCGCAGGAGTGCCGCTTTGTCAGTTTTTTCCCATGGGAAATGCTCACGGCCAAAATGACCATATGCAGCGGTTTCTTTATAGATTGGATGCAGCAGATCCAGCATCTGAATCAAACCGTAAGGACGCAGATCGAAGAACTCACGGACCAGCAGAGTCAGCTGCTCGCTAGAGATTTTCTCGGTGCCGAAGGTTTCAACCATGATAGACGTTGGTTCAGCAACGCCGATAGCGTAAGAAGCCTGAATTTCACAACGATCCGCCAGACCGGCCGCCACGATATTTTTCGCAACATAGCGTGCAGCGTAAGCGGCTGAACGGTCAACTTTTGATGGATCCTTACCTGAGAACGCGCCGCCACCGTGACGAGCCATGCCGCCGTAAGTATCCACAATAATTTTACGGCCGGTCAGACCACAGTCACCCATTGGGCCGCCGATAACAAAACGACCGGTTGGGTTAATGTGGTATTTGGTGGAAGCGTTTAACCATTCTGATGGCAGCACAGGCTTAATAATCTCTTCCATCACTGCTTCTTGCAGGTCTTTCTGGCTGATCTCTTCCGCATGCTGCGTTGACAGCACGACAGCATCGATACCGACGATCTTGCCGTCGTTGTACTGGAAAGTAACCTGGCTTTTCGCATCAGGACGCAACCACGGTAATGAACCGTTTTTACGTACTTCCGCCTGACGCTGTACTAAACGGTGTGCGTAAGTCACTGGCGCTGGCATCAGCACGTCGGTTTCGTTGGTGGCATAACCAAACATCAGGCCCTGATCACCTGCGCCTTGTTCCAGCGGATCGGTACGGTCAACGCCCTGGTTGATGTCTGGAGATTGCTTACCGATTGCGCTCAGCACAGCGCAAGAGTTGGCATCAAAGCCCATATCGGAATGAACATAGCCGATTTCACGTACGGTGTTACGGGTGATCTCTTCAATGTCGACCCAGGCGCTGGTGGTGATTTCACCGCCAACCAGAACCATACCGGTTTTAACGTAAGTTTCGCAGGCCACGCGTGCTTTTGGATCCTGTTCCAGGATTGCATCGAGCACGGCATCAGAGATTTGGTCAGCGATTTTATCAGGATGTCCTTCTGATACGGACTCGGACGTAAAAAGGTGTTTAGCCATTCTGTTCTTTACCTTACAAATGGTTTGAATTCGACTGCATAGCGTAAGTGAGGCCGGACCTGACTCAACGCCCCTTCAGGCAAAGCCGCGAGCAGTTAGGAAGTGCCAGTACATCAGGCTAACACCGCCTGGATATTAACCTGTTTAGATGGAAAACCATCTGGACGTCTATTTTAGGTTACAGAATGCGCGAATTACCAGCCCTTTTTCTGTTTCAGCATTTTACATATCGACAAAACAAAGAAATTTTTCCGGCTGTACAGCGAATAACCAAATAATCTTTTTTCATTTTTTAGCTGCAAACTGTATAAAACGCCGCTGCTTTTAAGCAGCAAAAAGGATGACGTCATCACGCGTCGCGCCTGTCAGAATTGCTTCTGACATTCACCCAGGTTGTTTTCCATATACCCCTGGTATGTGTGGAGGTGATACAAGTAATGAACCCTATTCTCTTCCCTTTCGGTTCTCTGCGCAGTTGCGCCGCGCTGGTTTTCTCCTGCTTCCCATCTTTTTCTCTGTCTTGCCGACATTTTGTTCGTTGCGGTAATTATCCCGACACGAGCGCCGGTTAATCTGTCGCGCTATCCTTACGTTTTAGTTCCTTCATTATGCTGATGCAGGTGAATGACGCACATTATCCGTGGTCCTTTTATACGTAACTGGCCGGG
The DNA here is from genome assembly GCF_030283135.1 of Mixta mediterraneensis. NCBI lineage: Bacteria > Pseudomonadati > Pseudomonadota > Gammaproteobacteria > Enterobacterales > Erwiniaceae > Mixta > Mixta mediterraneensis. The sequence goes on from NZ_JASUAZ010000003.1 coordinate 17,451, forward strand.
GTGTTTTACACTTACTCTCATGCGTGAATCGCACTGACGGCAACGTCAGGTGAACAGGACCTTGCGTTACATGGGGCAACGAATTTCCAGATTAGCGGCAGTAAAGCCGGTTAATAGTTTTATCTTTCAACGGAAAATTGAGGTTCGTGATGTCTGACGACGTGAAGAATATCAAGGGTTCGTCAGCTGGCGAACAGGGTGCACTCCGCTCAATGCAGGAGGTAGCAATGAACGATCAGGATGCCAGCAAAATGCTGCGTACCTATAACATCGCCTGGTGGGGCAACAACTATTACGACGTAAACGAACTGGGCCATATTAGCGTATGCCCGGACCCGGATCAGCCGGACGTGCGCGTTGACTTAGCCAGGCTGGTGAAAGAGCGCGAAGCGCAAGGCCAGCGCCTGCCTGCTCTGTTCTGCTTTCCGCAGATTTTGCAGCATCGTTTGCGTTCTATTAACGCCGCGTTCAAACGCGCACGCGAATCCTACGGTTATACCGGTGATTACTTCCTGGTCTATCCGATCAAAGTTAACCAGCACAAACGCGTGATTGAGTCTCTTATCCATTCCGGCGAACCGCTGGGGCTGGAGGCCGGTTCGAAAGCGGAACTGATGGCGGTGCTGGCGCATGCCGGGCAAACGCGCTCAGTGATTGTGTGTAACGGCTACAAAGACCGCGAATACATTCGCCTGGCGCTGATTGGCGAGAAAATGGGGCACAAGGTTTATCTGGTGCTCGAAAAAATGACCGAAGTGCGGCTGGTACTTGAAGAGGCTGAACGCCTGAACGTTGTGCCGCGCCTGGGTATTCGCGCCCGCTTGGCGTCGCAAGGGTCCGGTAAATGGCAGTCGAGCGGCGGTGAAAAATCCAAATTTGGCTTGTCGGCGACGCAGGTACTGAAACTGGTTGAGATCATGCGTAATGCGGGCCGTATCGACAGCCTGCAACTGCTGCATTTCCATCTTGGCTCACAGATGGCGAATATTCGCGACATCGCCACGGGCGTTCGTGAATCGGCGCGTTTCTACGTTGAGCTGGCCAAACTGGGCGTCAATATTAAGTGCTTTGACGTCGGCGGTGGATTGGGCGTGGATTATGAAGGCACCCGTTCACAGTCTGACTGCTCGGTCAACTACGGCCTGAATGAGTACGCCAACAACGTGATTTGGGCAATTGGCGATGCGTGTGATGAGCACGGCCTTGAACATCCGACGGTGATCACTGAGTCTGGACGTGCAGTAACCGCGCATCACACTGTGTTGGTGTCCAATATTATTGGCGTTGAGCGTAATGAGTTCAGCGAGCCGGAAACGCCAGATACCGATGCACCGCGTCCGATTCTCAGCATGTGGGAAACCTGGCAAGAGATGCACGAGCCAAACACGCGTCGTTCATTGCGTGAATGGTTACACGACAGCCAGATGGATTTGTTTGATATTCATACCGGTTACTCTTCCGGTACTTACGATCTCAAACAGCGTTCCTGGGCTGAGCAGCTTTATCTCAGTATCTGCCATTACATTCAGCAGCATCTTGATCCGAGCAATCGCGCGCATCGTCCAATCATTGACGAGCTGCAGGAGCGAATGGCAGACAAAATCTACGTCAACTTCTCGCTGTTCCAGTCAATGCCGGATGCGTGGGGAATTGATCAGCTATTCCCGGTGCTGCCGCTGGAAGGGCTGAATAAAAAGCCGGAGCGCCGTGCGGTGTTGCTTGATATTACCTGTGATTCCGATGGCACCATCGATCACTACGTTGATGGCGACGGCATTGCCACCACCATGCCGATGCCAGAATATGACGTAGACAATCCGCCTATGCTGGGTTTCTTTATGGTGGGCGCTTATCAGGAGATCCTGGGCAACATGCACAACCTGTTCGGTGATACCGAAGCGGTGGATGTGTATGCCCGTCCAGACGGCGAAGTGGATGTGCAGCTTTCTGATGAAGGCGATACCGTTGCGGATATGTTGCGCTACGTTCAGCTCGATCCCAATGAGTTGATGACGCTGTTCCGTAATCAGGTAACAGAAACGGAGCTTGATGAAGATCTGCGCGAGCAATTCCTGCAAGAATTCGAAAGTGGTCTTTATGGGTATACCTATTTAGAAGACGAGTAATCTGCATTGGGCTGGGCACTTTGCGTGCTCAGCCTGTAATTAAAGGCATTCTGCACTCTTACTAACAAGCCTGGTTGTTAACGCAGCCAGTGGTTTTGTTTTACAGTTTCATGCTTTTTCAGCTTTTCCGAAAAATCGCACTACGCTCACTCCGCACTTGTCCTCGCCCGAGAAAAATCATTTTTTTCAAAAAGATATGGTGGATTATGCCAATGTTTTTATGCAACTAAGATGTGAATCGTAACCCTATTGAAATATTGCCAGGTTATACGTTAGGTATTGAACTGCCATACTGAGAGCATGTCCTAATGCGTAAAGAGCAAAACAGCAAAGGTGGTTATGTGGAATATGTGCTTTATGGCCTGGGAATCACATTCTTTCTGGCCTTAATCATTGGTGTGGCAGTGGTGAAGTCGGCTGCAAAGGATATTGATAACGATTATTAGTAAAGAAGTCAGTACACTGATTTCTTCAATGATGCCTGTTCTTTCCTGTTTTCCTCTTAATCTCTTCTGTATTTTTGGTTTTTGTTTATACCATTCTGAACGGTTAATCTCTGAATTAACTTATTGATATAATTCGTAGATTTTTCTCAGTTTTCTGTCAGCGTTTTCCGTTTTAGGGTTTGTGATATTTACGCATACACATAAGAATAAGTTACTCTATGACGTGCTAGCGAGCTGGCTTCAAATGATGAATTTCCCTAAAGTCCCCTCTGCATAATGAGAGCGTGATTTATAAGCACCTCCCGCCCCGGTTTTTTAGTTTTAAGTGAAAACTAATCGCCTGCTAGTTATACCGAATTGAAAATTGTATAACACTTTTTAGCTATTATCTGTAACTACAATATCCATTACTAATAAAGAGGAAAAGCAATAGAGTGCTGTTGATTAACCTACTGTATTAAATGGTTTTTTTAAAATTATTGTATCTGGCTAGTAAGTCTGGTGTAAAAAAACACAGCGTTATGTGTTAAGAAATTTCTTAAACATCTTGTGCCATTTCTTACGCTATGTTACATAGGATTCGCTAAAACTTCCTCCCGTCAGTCACGCTGTTTTTTGACTGGCGATCTGCGCCAGGAAACACTGCTAAAAATATCCTGTGATAAACAGGAGGCCCTTTTTTTGTCTTTTTTAATGATAAAACGAGTGGCAGGTCGCGCGAAAAAAGAACGATCCAGGAAGTGAATGTTCATGGCTGCTTATTATTTAACTAAAAACTAAAACAGTATCGTGATAGCTCGTAAGCAACACAAATGCAGAAAAAAGAAGGACAGGCTCAGGCTGATAAATTCCTTAAGTAAACGATCACGTTTGCCAAATGACCATGTTGTTATTTAACCGGTAAAAAGCAACTTAATCTTATTAATCGTTTGATTTTAAAGGTTTATTTAAAGATCCCTCTAAGAGTATAGCCAGTACTAAAGTACGATATAAGGAATGTATAGTTCTGTTTTCAAACGATTGTCGATAGATAAACAGAATAAAGTCACCGATTGGTGAAATTTAACGCTAGTCCGCAGACATAAACGACGCAGCTTCAGGCGTGGCTATCTGCGTGAGCACATAAAATAAATGATGAAAGCACCATGTTAATTGAGAAAGCGAAGTCCACAACTCTGATAATGCGCAGACGCTTGTCAGCCTTATCACTGGCGAATCTGCAAAATCACCTTGGCAAAATTATCATTTTACTGCCAATGGCACTGCTACTGATTTACCTGATAATTTTCAGCCAGCCGCGCTTTATGAGCGAATCTAAAGTGGCGATTAAACGCTCTGATGATATTAACGGCAGCAGCCTGAACGTTGGTTTATTACTGGGTGCGTCAAACCCCAGCTCGGCAGAAGATGCGCTCTATTTAAAGGAGTACATTAATTCACCGGATATGCTGGCCGTACTGGATAAACAGCTTAATTTTCATGAAGCCTTCAGCCACAGCGGACTGGATTTTCTTAATCATTTAGCAAAAGAAGAAACCGCCGAACGTTTTCTTGCGTATTACCGCAGCCGCATCAGCGTGGCCTATGACGATAAAACCGGTTTGCTGGATATTCAGACACAAGGCTTTACGCCTGAATTTGCTAAGCAGTTTAACCAGGCGGTGCTGAAGGAGTCTGAGCGTTTTATCAATGAACTTTCTCATCGTATTGCCCGCGATCAGCTGACTTTTGCAGAAAACGAAATGCAAAAAGCTCGCGCCAGACTGGACCAGAGCAAAGGCGAGTTGCTGTCTTATCAGAACCACAACAATGTCTTAGATCCCGAAGCGCAAGCACTAGCCGCCAGTACGCTGGTTAATACGCTGGTAGGACAGAAAATCCAGATGGAAGCGGACCTGCGTAATTTGCTGACTTATTTGCGTGACGATGCGCCGCAGGTTATTAGCGCAAAAAACGCCGTCGCGTCGCTGCAATCGCAGATTGATGACGAGAAAAGCAAAATCACCGCGCCAGAAGGGCACAAGCTCAACCGCATGGCTGTAGATTTTGAAGAGATCAAAGCCAAAGTGGCTTTCGATACTGATATTTATAAGTTAGCGCTTACTTCTATTGAAAGGACGCGTGTAGAAGCAGCACGTAAATTAAAAGTGCTGTCGGTGATCAGTTCGCCGCAGCAGCCACAAGAATCCACCTTCCCGAATGTCCCTTATTTAATTGCCTGCTGGTTACTGGTGTGCTGCCTGCTGTACGGCACGCTGAAACTGCTGCTGGCTGTTATTGAAGATCATAAAGATTAATGCCGTCGCCCCAGGGAAATTGAACGAGTTCGCCATGAAATTATTGAAGTCTCTGTTATTCATTGCTGCGTGCCAGGCTCTACCCGCCAGCGCAATCGATATAAATGCCGATCCTAATCTGACCGGCGCAGCACCGTTACCTTCTTTTATTACTGGTCAGCAGAACACGGTACAAAGCAGCGATGGCTTTGATAATACGCCACCGCCAACCGCGCCGATGGTGATGAGCCGCATGTTTGGTGCGCAGTTGTTCAACGGCAACAGTGCCGATAACGGCGCCAGCGTCGGCTTTAACCCGAACTATGTCATCAGCCTTGGCGACACCATCCAGGTGCGTTTGTGGGGCGCATTCACTTTTGATGGCGCGCTGGCGGTCGATCCTAAAGGCAATATCTTCCTGCCGAACGTCGGCCCGCTGAAGGTTGCCGGTATCAGCAATAGCCAGCTAAATAACCTGGTGACGACGCGTGTTAAACAGGTATATCAAAGTAATGTGAACGTCTACGCTTCGCTGTTGCAGGCGCAGCCAGTAAAAGTTTATGTCACCGGTTTTGTGCGCAATCCAGGGCTTTATGGCGGCGTGACCTCGGACTCTTTACTCAATTACCTGGTCAAAGCCGGCGGCGTCGATCCTGATCGCGGTAGCTACGTGGACATAGTGGTGAAACGCGGTAATCGTGTGCGCTCTTCTGTCAATCTGTATGACTTCTTGCTCAACGGTAAACTTGGTCTTTCACAGTTCGCCGATGGGGACACCATTGTGGTTGGTCCGCGCCAGCATACCTTTAGCGTGCAGGGCGATGTGTTCAATAGCTATGACTTTGAATTCCGTGACAGCACCATTCCTGTGACGGAGGCGTTGAGCTGGGCGCGTCCGAAACCAGGTGCGACACACATGACCATTATGCGTCAGCAAGGCACGATGAAGCGCAGCGAATATTATCCGCTGAACACCGCCGCAGGTCGTATGTTGCAGGATGGCGATACGCTAATTATTAGCTCTGACCGTTACGCTGGCACTATCCAGGTTCGCATTGAAGGTGCGCATTCTGGCGAACATGCACTAGTACTGCCTTATGGTTCAACCATGCGTTCCGTACTGGCGCAGATTCGTTCTAACAGCATGTCGCAGTTGAAAGCCATTCAGCTTTATCGCCAGAGCGTGGCGACACGCCAGAAAGAGATGCTGGATCTGTCGTTGCAAAAACTGGAAGAAGCCTCGCTGTCGGCGCAATCTTCGACCAAAGAAGAAGCCAGCCTGCGTATGCAGGAAGCCCAGCTTATCAGCCGCTTTGTGGCAAAAGCCCGCACCGTGGTGCCAAAAGGCGAAGTGATTCTTAACGAAAAAAACCTGGACTCCGTGTTACTGGAAGATGGCGACGTGATCAATATTCCAGAGAAGAGTTCGCTGGTGATGGTACATGGCGAAGTGCTGTTCCCGAATGCAGTGAGCTGGGAGAAGGGACTTAGCCCGCAAGATTACATTGAGAAATGTGGCGGCCTGACGCAGAAAACCAGCAACGCCAAAATTATCGTGATTCGTCAAAATGGTGCAGCTGAGAATGCTGAAGATGTGGGTTCCTTAAATCCGGGCGACGAGTTGATGGTGCTGCCGAAATATGAGTCGAAGAATATCGAAGTGACACGCGGCATTTCCACCATCCTGTATCAGCTGGCCGTTGGCGCGAAAGTGATTCTGTCGATTTAAGGACTCAGGAACATGATTGGTATCTTTTCTTCAGGTATCTGGCGCATTCCACATCTGGAAAACTTTCTGGCACAGCCGTGCCAGAAGATCTCTGTGCTGCGACCACTGCCAGAAGAAATTGATGCCATCGCTGTTTGGGGCCATCGTCCCAGCGCCCGTAAGCCGGTAGAAATGGCTCGCGCAGCCGGAAAATCGATTCTTCGTCTGGAAGATGGTTTTATCCGTTCGCTGGATTTAGGTGTGAATGGCGCGCCGCCGCTTTCCATGGTGCTGGATGAAGAGGGCATCTATTACGATGCTAATCAGCCCAGCACGCTGGAAAGACTGATTAAAGATACTACTGGGAATCTGCCTTTTGCTATTCAGGCAGAAGAGGCGATGCAGTCTATCGTTACAGAAGATTTGTCCAAATATAACCAAGCCCCTGCCTTTAAAGCAGGTATGAGTTTGCCCTCTGACTTAGTATTGGTAGTCGATCAGACCTTTGGTGATATGTCTGTCACCTATGGCAATGCCGGGCCGGATGATTTTGCGGCCATGCTTGAAGCGGCAATCAGTGAAAACCCGAACGCCATCATCTGGGTAAAAGTGCATCCTGATGTATTGCAAGGCAAAAAGGCGGGTTATTACGCCGAACTAAAATCCACGCATCGCGTTCATTTGATGGTGGATGACGTCAGCCCGCAATCGTTGCTGCGTCATGTTTCGCGCGTCTATGTGATGACATCGCAATACGGTTTCGAAGCGTTAATGGCGGGCAAGCCGGTTACCTGCTTTGGTCAGCCCTGGTATGCGGGGTGGGGATTAACTGATGATCGCCATCCGAAAGCTGAGCAGCTTGCTAAGCGTCGCGGACCAGCAACCCTAAATGAACTGTTTGCTGCAGCTTATTTACGCTATAGCCGCTATATCGATCCGCTGACAGGCGCAGCAGCAACATTGTTTGACGTGATGCGCTGGTTGCAGCTACAGCGCCGCCATCAGCAACAGCGTAATGGGCATTTATGGGCACCGGGCTTAACGTTGTGGAAATCAACGATTCTCAGGCCTTTTTTGCGCACAAGCGGTAATCGACTAACTTTTTCTCGCCACTGCCAGGCAGCCACGGCTTGCGTGGTCTGGGGCATACGTGGTGAAAAGCGCTGGCAAGACGTAGCACAATTACGCCAGTTGCCGGTGTGGCGTATGGAAGATGGCTTTCTGAGATCGTCAGGATTAGGCTCCGATCTGCTTCCGCCGCTCTCACTGGTTTTGGATGAGCGTGGTATCTATTACGACGCTTCGCGTCCCAGTGATTTAGAAGTGCTGCTGAACCACAGCAGTTTAACGCTGGCTCAGCAACTTCGTGCCGAAAAACTGCATAAGCGTTTAGTTGAAAGCAAAATCAGTAAATACAACCTGGGCGCAGATTTCATTTTGCCGGTTGAATCGCAAGGGAAGCGCGTATTACTGGTGCCGGGGCAGGTTGAAGATGATGCATCGATTGAGACCGGTACGTGTTCAATTAACACTAATCTTGGTTTATTGCGTACCGTGCGGGAGCGTAATCCGGACGCCTTTATTATTTATAAACCCCATCCCGATGTATTAGTGGGGAACCGGAAAGGACTTTTTTCGGCTCAGGATGTTGCCCGGTTAGCCGATTATCAGGCACTGGATGCAGATGTGATTCAGTGTATTCAGGTTGCTGACGAACTGCATACCATGACGTCGCTTTCAGGTTTTGAAGCGTTACTGCATGGCAAAAAAGTGTTTTGTTACGGCCTGCCATTTTATGCCGGTTGGGGATTAACCCAGGATGAGCATAATTGCGATCGTCGTCATCGCAAACTTGAATTTTCAGATCTGGTTTATCAGGCATTGATTGCTTATCCAACTTATATCCATCCCTTGCGACTCGATGCCATTGCAGCAGAAGAGGCCGCAGAGCTGCTTATCCATGCGCCGCGTGGGCAGATGTTAATAAAAACTAGCAAACTGGAATGCATATTGCGGCAGTACCGAAAATTAATGATGTTTTTTAAAGTCAAATTCGGCTAAGGAAGCCGGGTTAATTAAAACAATAATTCTGAAGGTTGATTATGCAAAGTAACGCCTTAAAAATGCTGCTGTCTGGAAAGAAGTATTTATTACTGCAAGGGCCGATGGGACCTTTTTTTAACGATGTGGCGGAATGGCTGGAGTCGTTAGAACGCGAAGCTGTTAATGTAATATTTAACGGTGGCGATCGCTTTTATTGTCGCCAGCGTAAATATTTGCCTTATCTCAAAACGCCAAAAGAATTCCCTGGCTGGCTGCGTGAAGTCCATAAAGAATATGACTTTGACACTATTCTCTGTTTTGGAGATTGCCGTCCGTTACATCAGGCAGCAAAACGCTGGGCACAGGCAAAAGACGTGCGATTCCTGGCTTTTGAAGAAGGCTATTTACGGCCCCACTTTATTACCGTGGAAGAGGGCGGTGTAAACGCATTCTCGTCATTATCACGCGATCCTGAGTTTTATCGCCGCTTGCCTGAAACTGAGCCAATGCATGTAGAAAGTCTGAAGCCTTCTGCAATGAAACGTATTGGACACGCAACCTGGTATTATCTGGTGGGCTGGCGCTATCGGCATGAGTTTGTTACCTATCGCCATCATAAATCATTTTCGCCCTGGTATGAGGCGCAGTGCTGGGTGCGCGCTTACTGGCGCAAGAAATGGTACGGGTTAAAGCAGCGCAATGTATTAGCACATTTGCAGACCAGTCTCGATCAGCGTTATTACCTGGCAATTTTACAGGTTTATAACGATAGCCAGATCCGCAATCACAGCCCGTATAAAGATGTACGTGACTATATTAACGATGTGATGTATTCGTTTTCACGTAAGGCGCCTAAAGATGCTTTTTTGGTAATTAAACATCACCCGATGGATCGCGGCCATCGTTTGTATGGACCGTTGATTAAAAAGCTGGGTAAGAGTTTAGGCGTGAGCCGTCGGGTAATTTATGTACATGATTTACCAATGCCAGAATTACTGACACATGCAAAAGCGGTGATTACCATTAACAGTACGGCGGGAATTTCAGCGTTGATTCACAACAAACCGCTGAAGGTGATGGGCAATGCCCTTTACGACATCAAAGGACTGACGTATCAAGGGCATTTGCATCAGTTCTGGCAGGCCGATTTTAAGCCAGACAAGGAACTATTTAGAAAATTTAAGACTTATGTCCTAAATAATACACAAATTAACATAGTCTATTATGCGGATTTTAGTTTAAGGAAAAATAAGACATTAGTTCATGAGGATAAAATTTTTTCCATAATGCTAAATAAAAACTAAGTCGTTGGGATTATGGATTTACTATTTTTTTTCTGCTATAAAGAGAGATAATTATGGGATTTATTGAAAAGAAGTTTTTAGCTAAAAATAATATTGAGCTGACATATGTAGAAGATCCCTATCCAGTTGAAAATAGCTATGGTGAGAATAAAATAATATTCATTTTTTTCAATCTTTAGGAGATGAGAACTCTCAAAAGTCAGAAGAAAGATATCCCTATACATTGCTTGCAGGGTTACGTTATTTTAATTGTAAGAAAATATATATAAAAGATGATGAAGGGCTTGTAGGGAATTATTACCTTGAAGTGAATGGTAAATATACAATAAAAGATGCTGTGTTAGAATTCATAAATTCTAAAATTAGAGAATATAAAATCCTTACTGAAAATATTATATTTTTGGCTTCTCAAAAGGAGGGTATGCTGCATTACTCTTTTCTCACTATATAAAAGTTAGTTTAGTAATATGTGCAGTGCCTCAGTATGATTTAGTGAAATGGATAGATAAATATAAGTCACACCTTTCTTATATTTATCCTGAAAAAGTCAGCGTGGAGAAAAAGAATAATTATTCTAACTATTTGAAGCATGCAATAAATACGGCTGGATTTTCACCTGATAAAATATATATTGTTACTTCAAAAAATGATAACACATACGAGGACCATATTTTGCCGCTTATTGAAGCTTTGAAACATAAAGGAGAGAGTATAGTTAAATTGTATCACAATAACGAATTTTACGTAACTAAGCATAATAATGCCGTAAAGGATTCATTAAATGAAATATTTGCAATGCTATCTTATGATTTATCACCTAACAATTTAAAGGCTATATTAGGAAATTAAAATTTTTTTATTTGAAGAAAAGGAATGATATTAATGCATGCCATTAATGTGATAATGGTTTCATAAAATTCTGTAAGGGAAATTGTTACGTATTTAAGAAATAATTCTTTAAGAAATCATTCAGATTTTTTTTGTATCTCATTCCCTGAAATTCAGTTGAGCTAAAATCATTGGCGCAAAAAGAATGAGGAGCATTATCTTTGTTTTTCGTGGCTAATAGAGAATCATAATGTTTTTTTGCAGATGGAGACCTAATATTGAAATAAGAGCATATATCAATACTCGGCACAGAAAGTCCTAATTGATATTGCATATAAGGAACCATAAAAGTTGCCATATTAAGATCTAAAGATGCGCGAAATTTATTTTTAGAAAAAATGGTTATTTCTTTTTCAAAGGATTTGAATGTTAATTCAAAAGCACTTTTTTTTAATGGTACATAGGTATGTACAAGAGTATGGTTAAAACTGACACTAAATTTTTCTTGCATTAAATAATTGCAATTATTGCACGCTGTTAAAGTAGCGGTATTTCTCCCATAGGATGACATTATATCAATTTTTTTATTGCTAACAAACAAACTGCTTATTTTATTAGATTTAAAAAAATGTTGTGGCTTTAGAGGTCTTGCCACGAAAAAATCATCATTGAAATATAAAAAGTGTTCTGCTAATCCTTCTATTCTATGTAGATATGCTTCAATTACATGTGAATTAAAAGTGGGCAAGAACTGATGCGGTATAATATCAATATGATCTATGAATGTTATTTTTTTAATAAGGCTTTCTGGTATTAAAGGTTGTTGTCTATCTGTAATGATAAATATTCTATTAACCCAAGGTAAATATTTTTCTATGCTTATTAATGAGTAAAATAACTCATTATGATTTTCATACCGTGACTCTATAGTAGCATACATTTCATATTTATCTATCGTTTCAGCCGATAGATAAGAGTTTTTCTTTTTGGACCAAATAGGATCTGATGAGTCTACCCAAGTATAAACAACATCAATCGGGAAATCAGGCGCAAACGCTTGATTAATACTATCTATATTCTTAATTATTACTTCTTCAGTATTAAAGGCAATGTCGTTTTGGTTAAGGACTAAAGGATACTTATTTATTAATGCATCTCTGAAAAAAATACCGGGACTTATAAGTAACTTTTTGAGTTTTCGCATTTTTATAATCATCTCTTACGAAGCTAAATTTATTTTGTTACTTTTCGTCTCATGAAGATCAAATGATTTTTCATATATGCTTTGATGAGGTACGATGTTCTTTAAAAATAATTCATATTCTCTATAGTTATCATTCATCTGTTTAAAATTTACAGCGACAGGACATACTTTTGAACCATGTACTGCTTGTAACCATAAAAATTTTTCAATATAACCTCGATCTAAATATGCAAATTGGAGTGGATTTTTCCTCAAATTGTGTTCACCTGAGTTAATTATATTTAAAACAGGAAGTAAATCAAATAAATAATCATCAATTCTTTCAAGTTTAGTTGTCATTTTTTGGAAGTGAGTCAGATTTATATTATTAGTGCAACAATATCGCATGGCTGGTAAAAAGTTGATTTGTAAAGAAGGAAAAATGTCTCTCATTATACCCAGAATTTTTTTATCTGAACCTGATGAAGGTCTAAAAAAAGTTAATGGTAATCCCTTTTCACCAGTAAAATCCTTAAAGGACACCTCTTTAAGAAATAAAAAGTTCAAATCAATAAATAAAAAATTCTCAATGTTCGGGGCTAAATCAATGATGCGGTCGTTATAAAATGAAAAATAATTTTTGTAAATTTTCACCCCTTCAGGTTTTTGTGCTATATGTTCGGAAATATAAGACAAGCTCGAGAAGTTTGTATATTTTTCAATAGATCTGAATTGATATTTTATTAAATCAAGTTTGAAAGGATGAGTGCATAAAACGTTGTCAATAATAACTAAATGTAATTTATTTGAAAGGAAGCAGTGTTCAACCATTTTTATTTCTTTGATCTGTTTTTTTACTTCCGAAACGGCTGTCTTTTTTCCAAATTTAAGAGATGCCCCTTTTTTTCTTTTTTTTAAAGCATCCTTTATAAAAATCCTTGGTGTTTTTATGAATTTAGATAGCTTAGTCATGGGTTTATTTCCTTTATCAGACTTTCCATTACTTTCGATATTTCATATTTTTCAATGAAGGTTTTTCTTGCATTTCTTCCCAAGCTGTTACGTAGTGTTTCATCCTCTATAAGTCTCTTCATTTGACGCGCAAAGTGTTCTTTATCAAAACATGGTGATATAAGCGAATTGTGCTCATTACGTAAGAATGCTTTTGGGCCATAATCGATGTCGTAGCTGACAACTGGCTTTTCCATGCTAAAGCTTTCTATATAAACCATACCAAAGGATTCTTTATCAGAAGCTAATGCACAGAATGCGCTATTATAAAGTTCTTCATAAACTAAAGCAGTTGGTGGATGTATAATTACATTGTTGACAAGATCTAATTTTTTGATAAGTTCGAGAAGTGTATTTTTCTCATCACCGTCGCCATAAATCTCTAAAGTCCAGTCGGGAAATGTTTTAGCTATAAATGAAAAGGATTCAATCATAAGATAAAATTGTTTCATTTTTACGAGCCTTCCAAACGATACAATTCTTTTATTATTTACTTTACTTCTTCGATTTTTAATTAAACTTAGTTTATCTTGGATGCCATTAGGTATAACCGCAATGTTTTTTAAGCCTTGCTCTATGTATTCACATTCTTGATATTTAGTAAGTGCTAATACCTTTGATGCTTTTCTATAATGCTTTACTATGTCTTTTTTAATTTCATCACTATGAGAGCTAAATTGTTAATGCTCTTGAATAATTACTTTGTTGGTTTTTGAACTATATTTTATTAAATTACTACAAAGTCCAGGGAAAGTTCCAATTAAAACAGCTCCTTTTAAACTTTTAATGATCCGTTTAAGTTTAATATCAATGAGTAGTGATAATCCTGAATAGAGATCTTCTGTTTTTCTAAATGCTTTTGAGGGAAATTGAGCCAAAATATTTTCAAGCTTGTTTCTATATTTACCTTTATTTCTTACATCATTCAGATATTCAATTCTAACGCTAGGATCCAAATGAAGTGTTGGTGTTACAGAGGTGCGTCTCAAAGAAATCACTGATACCTGATAGCCTTTAACAACAAGGTAATTAGCTTGGTTAATTACTGTTTGTACCGTACCCCCAACGCCATAAATATTAAAACAGAAATATACAATATGCTTGTTTTTTTGGCTCAATGCATTGTCAATTATATTATTTGTTTTCCCAAAATTGATATAATCTTGTCGAATTAATGCGTTGTTTTTCTTGGCTAACCTTTTAAATGTTATTTTTAAATTACTATCTTCCAGTAACTGCTCTAGCTCAAAAACAGTCCTTACGACAATACCTTTAAATTCATAGGGGCTGGATAAATAATGCCCACGTTCAGATTTGTAATTATCATAATCGAATTGGAAAAAAATAACTGGCGTTTTTATCAAATTAAATTCAAATGCAACAGATGAATAATCTGTGATACATAAGTAAGTTTGAGAAAGCACAGCTGAAAAATCATGTTGCCCAACAAAATTAATTTTGTCCCCATATGCTGCTTTTAATTCATCTTTTAAATAGTGGACCTTTTCGTGTAGATAAAATGTTATATTTAAGTTTTCTTCGCTGGCGTATTTATTTATTTTTTTATTTTCTATTAGGCTTGCGACTAATCTTATGAAGCCATTACCATCACAACTTTTTATCCATTCTTCTCTCCATGTGAAAAAGAAAAGAAGATTGTTAGGTTCTTTGTTTATTTTAAATAAATTTTCATGACGGGAAAGTCCACTATTCAAAACGCGTGTGTCTAAGAAGCCAATGTTTAGAATTAGTCTTTTAAGAGTTTGTAAGTCATCTGGAGATACATCCTTATCTCTAGAATAATATCTTTCTAAAAGAGTTTTATATATTTCCTGTAGATCATTTCTTGAAAAATGATTTTTATAATGTGGTAATTTATATTTTAATATTATTTTTTTGGATTTATTATAATCTTGTGATGTTTGTAAGTTGTTACATACTATTTCATGTTCTGATTTTATCGAAGTTGAGAATTTTTGAATGCGACCATTATAATGACCTTTGTAAAAAAGACCTTTTTATATGAAATAATCCCATGTTGCAAGTAAATAATAGGGGCCCAGCCTTTACTTAAAGGGGTGTTTTTAAAGGTTGGGAATACATCTAAATAACCGTCATTTATAACTAAATAGTCTGCTTTGAAAAAGTAATGTCTATGTCTTTGGCTGTCTTTAAGTATAATGTTATTTTTGAAAAAAGTAAGTTTCTTGATGTCTATATTATCTTTACTGTATATGTAATAAGTGTTTTTAAACCCTGCTTTAATTCTATGAGAAAAATAATTAAAACCATTATCTCTAGCTTGTTTTCCAGCTTTTTCGCCTATTAATATTAGTGGATCTTCTAATCTTAAAATATCCATATTTATCACATGTTTATTTCCTTGTGTGATTTTATTGTGATTCTTTTGCATAATCATTCACAGCTTGCTCGATAGATGTATTTAAAATTACGCCACGGTCTTTAGTAATATACAATGCGATGTCGCAATAATCTTTTAAGGAACTTAGATTATGGGAAACCATAACAATACTTGATTGCATTTTACGTTCATTAAACATATCAATACATTTGCTTCTAAATCTCGCATCCCCAACCGCCGTAACTTCATCCACTAAATAATAATCAAACTTAAATGCCATACTCAGGCCGAAACCGAGTCGTGATTTCATGCCAGACGAATAGGTCTTAATCGGCATATCGAAATACTTGCCTAATTCAGCGAACTCTTCGACAAACGCGACTTTCTCTTTTAACTCTTCTTTTTTTGCATACAAACGCGCCACGAATTTCACGTTCTCACGATCGGTCAGGCTGCCCTGAAAGCCACCTGACAAACCAACCGGCCAGGAGATGGTTTTATTCGTAATAATGCTGCCGCTGTCTGGTCGATCAATGCCGCCAATCATGCGTAATAGCGTAGATTTACCCGCGCCATTACGGCCAATCAATGCCACGCTTTTACCGGTTGGGAGTTCAATATTGAGATCTTTAAAAACATAATGGCGGCCCGCAGGTGTGCGGTATGACTTAGTAAGATTTTCAATCTTAATCATGAGGTCAGCATCGCCTCTTCACGGTTGCGATACAGCGCCAGGCCAATAAACAGCGTTGCAATTGTACAAAACGCCAGGTATTGCAAACTCACGCCTTCACTAATATAGCCGGGCATCACGGCTTCACGGCTTAGTTCAACTGCGTGAACAATCGGGTTCCATAGCAGATACGGCCAATAGTCTTTCGGGATCGTATGTAGCGGATACATAATGCAGGAAATGAAATAGAGCGGCTTCAGCAGAATTGGTAAAAATTTCTGCATCTCAGGAAAGGTCTTGCCGACCACCATAAAGATCAAACCAATCCCACAAGAGAACAACACCAACAGTGACCAGGTGCATACCAACTGCAATAAGTTAGTAATAGAAAAGTATTCGCCTGCCATCCACACCACCAGCATCAGAACGATATAGACGGCGACATAGATTAGCGTTTCCAGTAGCGCACGCGCAATGATGGTATCAATGGGTTTTACCGGTCGGTAATTAAAAAGCCCCTGATTAGCTTCAATGGCACCCACAGAACGATTGCTTATATTACTGAAGATAAAATAGGGAATAATGCCGTTAAGCAGGAATACCGGAAATGAAATATCTGGCATCGTGCGATGCATAATAAAACCGAATATCCCTAATAAAATAAGTAAGTGCGCTGAAGGCTCCAGAATCGCCCAGAAATAACCCAGGCGAAACTTGCCGAATCGCGTTTTAATTTCACGTAAAAACAGTGCCTTAATGGCTGCTTGCTGTACTTCTATTCCACTTCTGGCCATTAGTTTAAAACTCTAGAAAGAACAGTTTTTTGCACGCTACCGCCCGTGGCTTAACAGCAACCAATACGCTGAATATCATGGGCGGAATATGGGTGAGGTTGTTATCTGCAGACAAAGGGAGAGCTGCTGAATAATTCAGCAAAGGTAACGCATGAAGCGATGAGTTAACTCGCAGTTTACGTCGAAAAATCTGCTTTATTTCTACCTTTACAGGCAGTTACACAGCAAAATAATTTATTTGGCGCAGGCCGAATACCCTTAAGGTCCGTAAGAAAATTCTCATTATTCGGCGGGTAAGTTACAGGGAGTGACAGAATATTCCTAAGTGTTTTACTCTATTAATCCTGCGTTAACAATCCGTTAATCCTATCATAATTCCAGCTTTTTTTGATGCTGAATAACCTATTGAAAAATAATTAAAAACATAATTTCATATAGTTTTTCTAACAGGCAATGTGAAACATTTTCATAAGGGTGCTTTACCTTTAATCGCACTTTTTTGTCTTAGATTTTACCTAATCATTCCCTCTGTCTTTCTCGCGATTTCGTCATTGCAGCAGGCAAGGTTCTTCGCGATAATCGCGCCAGATTATGAACATCATCAATCCCTTCCTCGTCGGGCTTAACGACGCGGAGGGGATTTTTTTCATCTATACCTTTTACTGACAGGCGGGCCTGGCCCGACTCATGGATATATAGAGGACGATTTATGTATAACACCCTGGGCAATCAGTACGACAACTCTCTGGTTTCAAACGCCTTCGGCTTCATGCGTTTTCCGGTCAACTTCCAGCCCTATGAAAGCGACGCTGAGTGGGTGATTACGGGAGTCCCTTTTGATGCGGCAACGTCAGGTCGTCCAGGCAGCCGTCTTGGGCCAGGTGCGATTCGTCAGGTTTCGACTAACCTGGCGTGGGAAGGATGTCGCTGGCCGTGGGATTTCGATTTGCGTCAGCGCCTGAATGTGGTGGATTGCGGCGACCTGGTTTATGCCTTTGGCGATTCACAGGATCTCTCTGACAAACTACAGGCGCACGCCGAGAAACTGCTGGCGAAAGGCAAACGTATGATGACCTTTGGTGGCGATCATTACGTTACGCTGCCATTGCTGCGCGCACACGCCAAACATTTTGGCAAAATGGCGCTGGTGCACTTTGATGCACACACCGACACCTATTCTAATGGTCCCACCTTTGATCACGGCACCATGTTCTTTACCGCGCCGAAAGAAGGTTTGATCGATCCTCAGCACTCGGTACAGATTGGCATTCGTACTGAATTTGATAAGAGCCTTGGCTTTAACGTACTGGATGCCGCGCAGGTTAACGATCGCAGCGTGGATGATATTCTGGCGGAAGTGAAGCGCACCGTGGGTGATCTGCCGGTTTATCTGACCTTTGATATTGACTGCCTGGACCCGGCCCATGCGCCTGGCACCGGCACGCCAGTGATTGGGGGTCTGACTACCGATAAAGCGACAAAGCTAATTCGTGGTCTACAGGGCATGAATATTGTTGGTATGGATCTGGTCGAAGTCGCGCCAGGCTACGATCACGCCGATCTGACTGCATTAGCGGCGGCAACGCTGGCGCTGGATATGTTGCACGTTCAGGCAGCGAATAAAGGCTAATCGCGCACATCAAAAGCTAAACTTACTGACGGTAAATTAACTTCCGGAGGCAAAGATGGGTTTTCTTGATGAACTGGTGGGGTCGTTAGGTCACGGCCAGGAACAAGGGCAGGGCAATCAGCCTGGACAGTTACTGGCTATCTGGCACTGGGTGCAGGAGCAGGGCGGAATCGAAGTGCTGCTGCATAAGTTTCAGCAAGGTGGCTTAGGCGAAGTGCTGGGTTCGTGGATTGGCACCGGTAATAATCAGCCGGTAGCGGGAAGCGATATTCAGTCTGCCTTTGGCGAAGGGGAATTGCAGTCGCTGGCCGATAAGCTGGGCACCGACGTGCAAAGTGCTTCCGGCACCTTAGCCGCGCTGCTGCCGCAGCTGATCGACAAACTGTCGCCGCAAGGGCAGATGGATGAGCTGTACTAGCTCAGACCTGATCTGACAGTTACCGGTTATTTATACAGGTGTCTGTCAGATTAAATCTGGTTCAGATTCTTTTCTGCCCAGACCCGTTTTCCATCAAGTAACGTGGCCATTGGCGTACGCCCGCAGCACATTTTCCCCTGATGAGTTCGCTCATTATTGTAATGCCACAACCAGTTGTCCAGATCCATTTGCAGGCTCTCCAGGTCTGCATATAGCTTCTTGCGGAACGTAACCTGATAAAACTCCTGCAAAATGGTTTTATGGAAGCGCTCGCAGATACCGTTCGTCTGCGGGGACATCGCTTTCGTTTTCGTATGGTCGATATCGTTGATGGCCAGATACAGCTGATAATCATGTTGCTCTACTTTACCGCAGTACTCTGTGCCCCTGTCGGTCAGTATTCTCAGCATCGGCAGCCCCTGAGCCTCATAGAACGGCAGTACCCGATCATTAAGCAGGTCGGCTGCAGTGATCGGCGTTTTACTCGTATACAGCTTGCAGTGAGCCATTTTCGAGTACGTATCCACGAACGTCTGCTGGTAGATGCGGCCAACGCCTTTCAGATTCCCAACGTAGAAGGTGTCCTGCGACCCCAGATAACCCGGGTGAGCCGTTTCGATTTCACCGCAGGCTTCGTCATCGTGCACCTTCTTCTCCAGTGCGGCGATTTGAGCATCGGTAAGCACAATGCCTTCTCTGGCGACCTTTTCCGTAAGCGCCTTCAGCCGCTTACGGAAGTTCTCCAGGTCATGTCGTTGCCAGATGGAGCGCACGCCGCTGCCGGAGATAAACACGCCTTTTTTACGCAGCTCATTACTGGTCCGGTGCTGACCGTGGGCCGGGAACTCAACGGCGTACTCAACAACCGCCCGTTCAGTGGCTTCATCGGCCCGATTCTTCAGGTTGGGTACCCGACGGTTTTGATTAACCAGCGCGTCAATGCCGCCTTCTTCAGCTAGCTCCTGGTAGCGGTAGAATGTGTCGCGTGACACCCCCATGATTTTACAGGCTTTTGATACGTTACCGAGTTCTTCGGCCAGATTGAGCAGGCCGGCTTTGTGTTTGATGATGGGATTGTTAGTATGAAGCATGAGAGTTACCTCGTGTTTTGTATAAGGATTAGACACCCATATCAAAACCGGTAACTCTCAACCTTTCAAGGTCCAGTGTCAGATCAAGTCGCGACTAATACAGATGAGCAATCGCTGCATGACAAGCAAATGGATTTAGGTTCGATGGTCGATAAGCTCTTTAAGCGATAAAATTACGCCTCACTTTGTCAAATCAACGAGAAAGTGAGGCGCCTGTTATTGCGTGTCCGCCGCGATGCGATCGCGAATATGCTGCGCACGTGCTTCTGAAGCGGGATGGGAATCAAACATTGAACTTTGACGTCCTTCTTCCAGCTTCGCCAGCTTCTCAAAGCTGGTCGCCAGCCCCATTGGATCAATGTTGCGCTTCTTCAACAGGTCATACGAATAATCATCGGCCTGCGATTCCTGCGTCTGTGAGAATTGCGCGTTAACCAGTTTTTCACCAAGCTCTCCCAGCTGCGATTGCGAAAGCGATCCAATAACACCGCCAACTGACGCAGCAGCGGTACGTGCCGCGGTAGTGGCATACGCAAGCTGCATGGCTTTACGTGTATGGCCCAACGCGACGTGGCCCATTTCATGACCCAGTACGCCTTCTACTTCATTGTCGGTCATCATATCCATTAAACCGCTGTAGACGCGGATACAGCCGTTTGCCATCGCCCAGGCATTAACATCTTTGGTTTGGTAGACCTTATAGTTGGCTGGCACGCCATTGATATTGTCGCCGAGCGCGGCGGCAATCTTATTTAAACGCTGCTGATAATCACTGGTCGCTGGCGCGATCTGATTTTCTTTATCCATTTGCTCACAGGATTGATTACTTAATTGCTTAACCTGATCGTCGCTCAGCGTATATGCCTGATACGCCTGCGCGCCCGATTGCAGCAGAGCGTTATTGTCAAAACCCGAGCAGCTACTTAGCAACACGGTTATCCCCAAAGCTAAAGCCGTTTTTTGGATTTTCATTTCAGCATCCTTTTCGTAACAAGGTAAAAAAAACAGACACCTGGAATAGAGGCAGGCATCTAAATATTCTGGTTATAACGTGATGTCTCCTGCTTTGCTAGCAGACATCGCTGAGAATGCCAGGCGAAGCGGAGACATTTAGCCATTAGCAGCATGTACTTTTGCCCTTGGTTTCATGTACATTGATGTGTAACTTTTTCCTTGCTTTGCCTGATAACTGATTAATTACAATAAGTTAAGACGCGAAGCATTAATCCGACCTGGAGTAGAAAATGCCCTCTCGTAAAGAGCTTGCCAACGCCATTCGCGCGTTAAGTATGGATGCAGTACAAAAAGCTAAATCGGGACATCCGGGTGCCCCGATGGGCATGGCGGACATCGCTGAAGTCTTGTGGCGCGGCTACCTGAATCACAACCCAACTAACCCGCAGTGGGCCGATCGTGACCGTTTTGTGCTGTCTAACGGTCACGGCTCAATGCTGATTTACAGCCTGTTGCATCTCACTGGCTACGATCTGCCGATGAGCGAGCTGGAGAACTTCCGCCAGCTGCATTCTAAAACTCCAGGTCACCCTGAATACGGCTATACCGTTGGCGTTGAAACCACTACCGGTCCGCTGGGTCAGGGCATCGCCAATGCCGTTGGCTTCGCCATTGCTGAGCGCACGCTGGCGGCACAGTTTAACCGTCCGGGCCATGACATCGTAGATCACAACACCTACGTATTCATGGGCGACGGCTGCATGATGGAAGGCATTTCACATGAAGTCTGCTCGCTGGCCGGTACGCTGAAGCTGGGCAAACTGATGGCGTTTTATGATGACAACGGTATTTCTATCGACGGTCATATTGACGGCTGGTTTACTGACGACACCGCTAAGCGTTTCGAAGCCTATGGCTGGCATGTCGTACGCGGCGTTGATGGTCATAATGCAGATGCGATTGCTAAAGCTATTGAAGAAGCCAAAGCGGTCAGCGATAAACCTTCACTGCTGATGTGCAAAACCGTTATCGGTTTCGGTTCGCCGAACAAAGCCGGAACCCATGACTCACATGGCGCGCCACTGGGCGACGATGAAATCGCACTGACCCGCAAGCAGCTGGGCTGGGAATACGCGCCGTTCGTGATCCCGTCAGAAATCTATGCTGAGTGGGATGCGAAAGAAGTGGGCCAGGCGAAAGAAGCCACCTGGAACGAGAAATTTGCGGCATATGCAAAAGATCATCCAGAGCTGGCGGCAGAATTCAAACGTCGCGTGAGCAACGAGCTGCCAGCAAACTGGCAGGAAGAGTCGCAGAAATTCATTGAACAGCTTCAGGCGAATCCGGCGAAAATCGCCAGCCGTAAAGCGTCGCAGAATACTATCGAAGCCTTCGGTAAGATTCTGCCAGAATACCTGGGCGGCTCCGCTGATCTGGCACCCAGCAATCTGACCATCTGGTCGGGCTCTAAGCCAATCAATGAAGATGCAGCCGGTAACTATATCCATTACGGCGTGCGTGAATTCGGTATGACCGCTATCGCCAACGGTCTCGCGCTGCACGGCGGTTTTCTGCCATACACCGCAACCTTCCTGATGTTTGTTGAATATGCGCGTAACGCGGCGCGTATGGCGGCCCTGATGAAGATCCGTCAAATCATGGTTTACACCCATGATTCTATCGGTCTGGGTGAAGATGGCCCAACGCATCAGCCGGTTGAGCAAATGGCCAGCCTGCGTACTACGCCGAACATGAGCCTGTGGCGTCCGTGTGACCAGGTGGAATCTGCGGTAGCGTGGAAATATGCTATCGAGCGCAAAGAGGGTCCAAGCGCGCTGATCTTCTCACGTCAGAACCTGGCGCAGCAGGCGCGTACGGCTGAACAACTGGCAAACGTGGCGCGTGGTGGTTACGTATTAAAAGATTGTGCAGGTACGCCTGAGTTGATTCTGATCGCTACCGGTTCAGAAGTTGAACTGGCGGTTGCGGCTTACGACAAGCTGACGACTGAAGGGCGTAAAGTGCGCGTGGTGTCCATGCCGTCTACCGACGCATTCGACAAGCAGAGCGACGACTATCGCGAGTCTGTGTTGCCAAAAGCCGTCAGCGCACGCGTGGCAATCGAAGCGGGCATTGCGGATTACTGGTTCAAATATACCGGCTTGCATGGCGCTATCATCGGTATGACCAGCTTCGGTGAATCTGCACCGGCTGATCAGCTGTTTACACTGTTTGGCTTTACCGTTGACAATGTGGTGGCGAAAGCCAAAGCGCTGCTGGCGTAACGGCATTATCAGGGCGGTGGATAAACCGTTTTGAGCACAGAAAAGGGACGAAGCATTTCGTCCCTTTTTTAAGCAAATTATTCCTGCAGTAATGGCTGTTTTTATGCAAATTTGTGACGCAGATCCAAATATAAAGCGCGTAGTTGATCACAATCATTCCTGTTATTCCATCCTTCCTTTATTCTAGCTGAACCGTTTCAGTTGGAGCCGGTATCGATCCCTTTCAGGGCGACGACAGGCAAGAATATCCTGTACAAAACGCAGCGGAACGCTCAGGCTATCGGCACGTTTTTTCAGTCAGATTTGGCAGGAGCAAGATGACCGTCCGGGTAGCAATTAATGGCTTTGGCCGCATTGGACGCAATGTGTTACGCGCACTGTACGAAACAGGGCGACGCGCGGAAATCACGGTGGTGGCGATAAACGAACTGGCGGAGGCGGCCGGCATGGCGCACCTGCTTAAATACGACACCAGCCATGGCCGTTTCGCTTTTGATGTGCGTCAGGAACGCGATTTGCTGTGGGTCGGAGACGACACCATCCGTATCCTGCATCAGGCTGAGCTGGCGGATTTACCCTGGCGTGAGCTAAATGTGGACGTGGTGCTGGATTGCACAGGGGTTTATGGCAGTCGCGAAGATGGCGAAGCGCATCTGTTGGCTGGCGCGAAGAAAGTGTTGTTCTCCCATCCGGGCGGCAATGACCTTGACGCAACGGTGGTGTTTGGCGTCAACGAACAGGCGCTTAAGCAAACCGACCGCATTGTTTCCAACGCTTCCTGTACCACTAATTGCATTATTCCGGTGATTAAACTGCTGGACGATGCCTTTGGCATTGAGTCCGGTACGGTAACGACCATTCATTCGGCTATGCACGATCAACAGGTGATTGATGCTTATCACAGCGACCTGCGCCGCACGCGTGCGGCAAGTCAGTCAATCATTCCGGTTGATACACGATTAGCTGCGGGCATCAGCCGTATTTTTCCTAAATTTAACGATCGTTTTGAAGCCATTGCGGTACGGGTGCCAACCATCAACGTAACAGCCATTGATCTCAGTGTTTCTGTGCGTCAGGACGTAAAGGCGTGCGAAGTTAATGCGTTGTTGCAAAGCGCGGCAGAGGGTGCATTTCGTGGTATAGTTGACTATACAGAATTACCGTTAGTCTCAGTGGATTTCAACCATGATCCGCACAGTGCCATTGTGGACGGCACGCAAACGCGGGTCAGCGGTCAGCACCTGATCAAAACGCTGGTTTGGTGTGACAACGAATGGGGCTTTGCTAACCGAATGCTCGACACAACGTTAGCTATGGCCGCAAGCGGTTTCAGGTAAGGCGCGGTCTGCGTCTGGCAAAACTTACGAGAATCAACGAGAGGATTCACCATGTCTGTAATTAAGATGACCGATCTGGATCTTGCTGGCAAACGCGTTTTGATCCGTGCCGATCTCAACGTCCCAGTGAAAGAAGGGAAAGTGACGTCTGATGCACGTATCCGTGCTTCTCTGCCTACCATCGAAGCGGCGTTGAAACAGGGCGCGAAAGTGATGGTTACCTCTCACCTGGGTCGTCCGACCGAAGGTGAATACAACGAAGAGTTCTCTCTGCTGCCGGTCGTTAATTATCTGAAAGATAAGCTGAGCGGCACCACCGTTACCCTGGCAAAAGATTACCTTGACGGCGTTGACGTCGGCACAGGTGAGCTGGTGGTTTTGGAAAACGTTCGCTTTAACAAAGGCGAAAAGAAAGACGACGAAGCGCTGGCTAAAAAATATGCCGCATTATGCGATGTGTTTGTCATGGACGCATTCGGCACCGCGCACCGCGCGCAGGCGTCAACGCACGGTGTGGGCAAGTTTGCCCCTATCGCCTGTGCTGGCCCGCTGCTGTCTGACGAACTGGAAGCGCTGGGTAAAGTGATGAACAACCCTGCACGCCCGCTGGTGGCGGTTGTTGGCGGTTCGAAAGTATCAACCAAGTTTGATGTGTTGCAGTCACTGGTGAAAATTGCGGATACCGTGATTGTAGGTGGCGGCATCGCTAACACCTTCGTCGCCATCGACAATAAAGTGGGTAAATCGCTGTATGAACCCGACTTCGTTGAAGCTGCAAAAGGTTTGCGCGATCAGTACGGTATCCCGGTTCCAACCGATTCTCGCGTTGGCACAGAATTCTCTGAAACTGCCCCGGCAACCGTGAAAAAGGTTTCCGAAGTAGCGGATAACGAAGAGATTATGGACTTTGGCGACGAAACCGCTCAGGCCATGGCTGCCCTGCTGAAAGAAGCAAAAACCATCCTGTGGAATGGCCCGGTTGGCGTATTTGAGTTCCCGAACTTCCGTAAAGGTACTGAAATTGTTGCTAACGCCATTGCAGACAGCGAGGCGTTCTCGGTAGCTGGCGGCGGCGATACGTTAGCGGCTATCGACCTGTTCGGTATCGAAAGCAAAATCTCCTACATCTCTACCGGTGGCGGCGCGTTCCTGGAGTTCGTTGAAGGCAAAAAACTGCCAGCAGTGGCCATGCTGGAAGAGCGTGCGAAGCAGTAATCTTTTGGGGGCGGGGCCAGATGGCGTCGCCTGAAGACTTGCCCGACTGGGCGTTTAAATCGTATCCCTTTATGGGGATGAACGATCACGAAACAGGACACAATCATGTCTAAAATTTTTGATTTCGTTAAACCCGGCGTTGTCACTGGTGACGACGTACAGAAGATCTTCAAAGTGGCGAAAGAGAATAAGTTCGCCCTGCCAGCGGTAAACTGCGTCGGCACCGATTCTATCAACGCTGTGCTGGAAGCCGCGGCAAAAGTAAAAGCGCCGGTTATCGTTCAGTTTTCTAACGGTGGTGCAGCATTTATCGCCGGTAAAGGCTTTAAAACCGACAAGCCACAGGGCGCAGCAATTTTCGGTGCTATTTCAGGCGCACATCACGTTCACCTGATGGCCGAGCAGTATGGCGTGCCCGTGATTCTGCATACCGACCACTGCGCGAAGAAACTGCTGCCGTGGATCGACGGTTTGCTGGACGCTGGCGAAGAGCACTTTAAGAAAACCGGTAAGCCGCTGTTCTCTTCACACATGATTGACCTGTCTGAAGAGTCACTGGAAGAAAACATTGAGATTTGCAGCAAATATCTGGCGCGCATGGCCAAACTGGACATGACGCTGGAGATCGAGCTAGGCTGCACCGGCGGTGAAGAAGATGGCGTAGACAACAGCCATATGGATGCGTCTGCGCTGTATACTCAGCCAGAGGACGTTAACTACGCGTACGAAAAACTGAATGCCATCAGCCCGCGTTTCACCATTGCGGCATCATTCGGTAACGTGCATGGCGTTTACAAGCCTGGCAATGTGAAACTGACGCCAACCATTCTGCGTGACTCGCAGAAATACGTTTGTGAAAAACACGGCCTGCCGCACAATGCGCTGGACTTCGTGTTCCACGGCGGTTCAGGTTCCTCTGCTGCCGAAATCGAAGAGTCGATCAGCTACGGCGTGATCAAAATGAATATCGATACCGATACCCAATGGGCAACCTGGGACGGCATCCTGCAGTACTACAAAAAGAACGAAGGCTATCTGCAGGCACAGCTGGGTAATCCAGAGGGTGCTGATAAGCCGAACAAGAAATATTATGATCCACGTGTATGGCTGCGTTCTGCTCAGGCATCCATGGTGGTACGTCTTGAGCAGGCATTTAAAGAGCTCAACGCGATTAACGTTCTGTAATTAATCTTTCATTACAGTGCAACAAAGGCCCGAAAGGGCCTTTTAAGTTTCTGATACCTCTGGTCTGCTGAAGCAGACAGAAGGCAAAGCATTTCGCATTATGGACGGTGCAGAGCGAGCCGCCAGGCGTGTCGCTTTTGCGGCTTTACGATCGTCCTGAACGAGCCCTGCGCTGGCAATGTTATTCACCTTCTTCCGCTTAAAAACCCGAAAGGATTTTTTTAACCAAATAAACCGAGAAATCTATCCGGATACGCTGAGAAATGTCGGTTAATTCATCTGGCTTTTGGCGCTTCGCTGGATAATTGATTACCCTTTATCATTGGGTGTCGGATTATATCTGGCAGTTTTGTCCATTCCTACGGGAACTTAATAACAGGGCTTACAAATGGAAGATTTAAACGTCGTTAATGGCATCAATAATGCGGGCGGCTGGCTGGTGCGTAACCAGGCACTGCTTTTAAGCTATGCGGTCAATATCGTAGCGGCAATTGCCATCATTATCGTCGGGATGATTATTGCCCGTTTTATTTCAAATGGCATTAACCGTCTGCTGGTGGCGCGTCATATCGATGCAACCGTGGCCGACTTCCTTTCTGCGCTGGTACGCTATGGTGTGATCGCCTTTACTATTATTGCTGCCCTGGGACGCGTCGGAGTGCAAACCGCTTCGGTGATTGCTGTTCTGGGTGCCGCCGGTCTGGCGGTCGGTTTGGCATTACAGGGTTCGCTGTCGAACCTGGCGGCTGGTGTTCTGCTGGTGACCTTCCGTCCGTTCCGTACTGGCGAGTTCGTCGATTTAGGCGGCGTGATGGGCACAGTAATGAGTGTACAGATCTTCTCCACCACCCTGAAAAGCGGTGATGGCAAAATCGTTGTAGTGCCAAACGGCAAAATTATCAGCGGCAATATCGTTAACTTCTCGCGTGAACCGGTACGCCGTAATGAGTTCATCATTGGCGTGGCTTATGATGCAGACGTGGATGAGGTTATCGCTCTGCTGCAACAGGTAGTTGAGGCCGACGAGCGTGTGCTGAAAGACATGGGTATCCAGATTGGCCTGAACGAGCTGGCTGCCTCGTCGCTGAACTTTGTGGTGCGTTGCTGGAGCAACAGCGGCGATCTCCAGAACGTTTACTGGGATCTGCTGAAAAACTTCAAACGTGCGCTGGATGCCAAAGGTATCGGCATTCCTTATCCACAGATGGATGTGCATTTTCATCAGGTTAAGCAGGCTGAGGCTGAAACGGCAGAACCAGCCGAAGAAGCAAAGCTGTCATAACGTGAAATGGGCGGCTCCGGTCGCCCATTAGCTATTCTAATCAGGCATTAACTTTTTCAATTTCCACTAATCATCTCCCCGTCACTATAATGCTTTGCATCTCCCCGATGTAAGGAAAATTCCGTTGTTATCTGTATTCTTTCAAGGGCTTGCGCTTGGCGCCGCGCTTATCCTGCCACTTGGGCCTCAAAACGCTTTTGTGATGAATCAAGGAGTTAAGCGGCAGTACCATTTAATGACCGCAACGCTGTGCACCTTAAGCGATGTTGTACTGATTTGTGCCGGGATATTTGGTGGCAGCGCGCTGCTGAATCAATCTCCGCTGCTGCTGATGGTGATCACCTGGGCAGGCGTGGCATTTTTACTGTGGTACGGTTGGGGCGCGTTGCGTACCGCCTTTAGGGGCAGCGTAGAGCTGGCCTCTGGCGGTGCAATAAAGCAGGGACGGGGACGTATTATTGCCACCGTACTGGCGGTGACCTGGCTTAATCCGCACGTTTATCTCGATACCTTTGTGGTTTTAGGCAGTTTAGGCAGCCAGCTACCTTCGCAGTCAGCACGCCACTGGTTTGCATTCGGCACGGTTAGCGCTTCGGCCCTGTGGTTTTTTGGTCTGGCGATGTTAGCGGCGTGGCTCTCTCCGCTACTGCACACCGCACGCGCCCAGCGCGTCATTAATCTGCTGGTGGGGGCAATCATGTGGTTTATCGCCTTCCAGCTGGCGCGTCAGGGCATCGCCA
The DNA here is from genome assembly GCF_030283135.1 of Mixta mediterraneensis. Lineage (NCBI taxonomy): Bacteria > Pseudomonadati > Pseudomonadota > Gammaproteobacteria > Enterobacterales > Erwiniaceae > Mixta > Mixta mediterraneensis. The sequence goes on from NZ_JASUAZ010000003.1 coordinate 46,342, forward strand.
GTTTCTGACGCCTATGCAGGCCATAAAGTGTCAATGCTTGCCAGCCGCTTCCGCTTAATCCGCTAACATTGTGTCCTCTGCGCCAACACAGCGCGGGGGCAAAGAGGGTTATATGTGAGTGGGCGGTTGTTTGCACAAAGAATTGTGATCGATCTGCCGTTAAACCTGCGTTGTACAGAACTTTTGCCATACTCACCACTCAAAGCATGGCGCATTGCTATGCGTTTTGGGCTTCGTCACGTTGGAAGCTAATGAGTTGACATCTTCAAGGAGGACTTTCATGAAACTGAAAGCATTGGCTTTGGCCGCAATAATGAGCGCTGGGGCTGTCCCTTTAGGCGCACAAGCTGATGAACTACCGAATGCACCGCATGTCGTCACTTCTGGCAAGGCAACGATTGATGCCCGTCCCGACATCGCGACGTTATCGATTGTGGTAAATGTATCGTCAAAAAATGCGGCCGATGCTAAGAAACAGGCAGATGAACGCGTTCAGCAATACTTTGATTTCTTGCAGAAAAACAGTATTGAGAAAAAAGATATTGATGCCGCTAATCTGAGCACGCAGCCGGAATATGATTACACCAAAGAGGGTAAATCGGTTCTGAAAGGCTATCGTGCGGTACGTGAAGTGCAGGTAACGCTGCGCCATCTCGACAAATTAAATGAATTACTTGATGGCGCGCTGAAATCGGGGCTGAACGAGATTCGTAGCGTCGAGTTGGGCGTTGCTAACCCTGACAGCTACAAACAACAAGCGCGTCAGGCCGCGATTAAGAATGCGACGAAGCAAGCCTCAGAATTGGCGCAAGGCTTCAATGCGAAACTGGGGCCGATTTACAGCATCCGGTATCAGGTTTCTAATTATCAGCCTATGCCTATGGCACGTATGTATAAAGCGGCTGCATCTCCCGCCGATACGTCAGCACAAGAAACGTATGATCAGCAAAGTATCAATTTTGACGATCAGGTTGATGTAGTGTTTGAAATCCAGCCTAACGCGCAATAGCGTAAAACGGGGCATTTCGCCCCGTTTCTTTGTTTTATGCCGCAACATCATCCTGACGCAATACACGATGTCCATGCGCGATTAGCGCATCCGTTACCCGACGCATTAAACGACTCTCTGGCGCAAAGCGATGCCAGTACAACATGCGACGCTGATACAGCCCCGGCGTTAAGTCAATCAGCTCCCCGCTCGCCAGTTCGCGCTCAATCTGCAGATGCGGAATCATACAGCAGGTAGAACCCTGGCGCGCCATCTGCACAAAGGCTTCCGACGAGTTAACGATATGACAAGGCACGCTGCCGGGTGATAAGTCGAAATTCTGCTGTAAAAACGCCTGATGCATATCATCCAGATGATCAAACGCGACCGCAGGGGCTTTCAATAGTGCCGACCGCGTGACGCCATTTGGGAAGAAGCGATCGGCAAAATCACGCGAAGCCACAAACAGATAATCCAGCGCACCCAGCTGATCAACCAGGCAACTTGGCAGCGGCTGCGGCTGGATACTGACCGCACCAACCACTTCACCGCGGCGTAAACGTTCCTGAGTGCGAGTTTCATCTTCTACCTGCAAATTCAGGCGAACTGGCGAGTCAGCTAACACATCTTTCAGTGCCGGAAGCAGCCAGGTCGCCAGACTGTCGGCGTTGACCGCCAGCGACAACAGCAGCGGCGTGGTGCCGCTATTATCATCGCCGCCCAGCCACTCTTCTTCCAGCAGCTCAACCTGATGCAGCAAGGCCAGTAATTTTTGTCCCTGCTCGGTCGGGCGGGGGGGAACGGTACGCACCAGCAGCGGCTGCCCAAACAGGTTTTCCAGCTGTTTGATACGCTGCGAGACCGCTGACTGGGTAATACATAATTTTTGTGCGGCGCGCTCAAAGCCGCGTTCACGAATCACAGCATCCAGCGCCTGAAGCGTTCGATAATCGGGGCGTTTCACTATTTTTTCTCTCTCCTTCAGGGTGGACGTTACTATGCCATAAAAGTGTCACATGTGACGGATGTCTGATTTTTTTGTGGGCTGGCTTCCAAAGCGCTTAATCCACCACGATCAGCCAGGCACTTTTAACAAGCCTTGCTTTATACTACGCGCACTTCGTTGTCGCACAGGTTTTAAACATATCATGACCCAGGATGAACTGAAAAAAGCGGTAGGTTGGGCTGCACTTGACTATGTGCAACCGGGAACCGTTGTTGGCGTAGGCACCGGAACGACCGCTGCACACTTTATCGATGCACTTGCCACCATGAAGCATCAGATTGAAGGCGCGGTATCAAGCTCGGAAGCCTCAACCCAAAAGCTGAAAAGCCTCGGTATTCACGTGTTTGACCTCAACGAAATCGATACGTTATCGGTTTACGTGGATGGGGCGGATGAAATCAATCCACACATGCAGATGATCAAAGGCGGTGGCGCAGCGCTAACGCGTGAGAAGATTGTCGCGGCAGTGGCTGAAAAATTTATCTGTATCGCCGATGCCTCTAAAGAAGTGGATGTGCTGGGCCGGTTTCCATTGCCGGTTGAAGTTATTCCGATGGCGCGCAGCTACGTGGCACGTGAATTAGTGAAAATGGGAGGATTGCCGGAATATCGCCAGAAAGTCGTCACCGACAACGGCAATATTATTCTCGATGTGCATAATCTGAAAATACTCGATCCGATTGCGCTGGAAAAAAACATCAATGCACTGGCTGGTGTGGTGACGGTGGGCCTTTTCGCCACGCGTGGCGCGGATATAGCGCTGATTGGTGGCCCGGACGGCGTAAGAACTATCAAGAAATGATCTATCCGGCGCCTTCAGCGCGCCGGTAATTTTTGCTCGTGAAATATCTTTTCTTGCTCAGGTGAAATTTGGTGACTTATGTCACATAAGCGCCATCGACAGCGGATTCATTCTTTCTTATTTGCTCAGATCCCGATTTTGTACGGCAATGTGCTGCTACTGGACGTTGCCGTGCTGGTAGCAAGGCAATCGTTTGTATTGCCGGACGCGTAAATTTTGATATTTTGACAGAAGGCTGGCTTATGGCAGTCCTCATTGAATTCTGAATAGGGTCGGGAAATGGCAAAGGTATCACTGGAAAAAGACAAGATTAAGTTCCTGCTGGTGGAAGGTGTCCATCAGAGCGCGCTGACTAACCTGCGTGCAGCAGGTTACACCAATATTGAATTCCACAAAGGTGCTCTGGATTCGGAGGCGTTAAAAGCATCCATCCGTGACGCACACTTCATCGGTATCCGTTCCCGCTCCCAACTGACCGAAGAGATCTTTGCAGCGGCTGAAAAGCTGGTAGCCGTTGGCTGTTTCTGCATTGGTACTAATCAGGTCGATCTGGAGGCCGCTGCTAAGCGTGGTATTCCGGTGTTTAACGCCCCGTTCTCTAATACCCGCTCGGTTGCCGAACTGGTTATTGGTGAAATGCTGCTCATGCTGCGTGGTATTCCTGAAGCGAATGCCAAAGCGCATCGCGGAATCTGGAATAAAAATGCGAAAGGTTCGTTTGAAGCACGCGGCAAAAAACTCGGCATTATTGGTTATGGTCATATTGGGATGCAGTTAGGCGTGCTGGCTGAAAGCCTGGGCATGTATGTTTATTTCTATGACATCGAAAATAAGCTGCCGCTCGGCAATGCTAACCAGGTGAGTAGCCTGAATGAACTGCTGAACATGAGTGATGTGGTAAGCCTGCACGTGCCGGAAACCGCATCTACTCAGGACATGATCGGGGCTGAGCAGCTGGCGCAGATGAAGCCAGGCGCGCTGTTGATTAATGCCTCACGCGGAACGGTAGTGGATATTCCGGCTCTGTGTGAAGCGCTGGCAAGCAAGCAGGTAGGCGGCGCCGCAATTGACGTTTTCCCGGTAGAACCGGCAACCAACAGCGATCCGTTTATTTCTCCGCTAAGCGAGTTTGATAACGTGATCCTGACGCCACATATCGGTGGTTCAACCGAAGAAGCGCAGGAAAACATCGGGATTGAAGTGGCTGGCAAGCTGGCTAAATACTCCGATAACGGTTCTACTCTTTCGGCGGTAAATTTCCCGGAAGTGTCATTGCCCATGCACGGTGCCAGCGCCAGTCGCTTGCTGCACATCCATGAAAATCGTCCGGGTGTGCTGACCGCTATCAACCAGATCTTTACTGAGCAGGGCGTGAATATCGCCGCACAGTATCTGCAAACGTCGCCGTTTATGGGCTATGTGGTAATTGATATTGATGCAGAGAAAGAGCGGGCAGATAAAGCATTGCAGCTGATGAAGGCCATTCCAGGCACCATCCGCGCACGCTTGCTTTACTGATCCTCAGAGAAAGAGGCGCTACTGGCGCCTCTTTTTTACTCCCATAACCACAGCTTTGACGGCGTTAAGATGGCCGGTAATGGCACATCCCATGCTGCGACCGGAAGGGCATCCACCAACTGGCAATCATGTGCCAGACCAACCGGCAAAAATCCATGCTGCTTCCAGTTCTGTAGCGTGCGGTCGTAAAACCCGCCCCCCATACCTAATCGTTGTCCCTGACAGTCAAATGCCACCAGCGGCACCATCATCACGTCGAGCTGATCGAGCGTAATCATGTTACGAATATCCAGTGGCGGTTCAGGAATACGCAATTTATTGGGGGTGAGGACGGTGTCAGGCGAGTAGCGCAGAAATAACAGATTCCCTGGCGAGAAAGGATGTAAGACCGGCAGATAGATATGCTTTTTTTGCTGCCAGAGTTTGGCAATCAGCGGGCGTGTATTGAGCTCGCCATCCGCTGACAGAAACAGAGCGATATTTTGCGCTTCAGTAACCGGAGCAAAATTGATGGCATGTTCTGCCAGCAGATCAGCGGCGGTTTCTTGCTGTTCAGCGGTTAAGGCGCGGCGCAGATGACGCACATGCTGACGAATATCATGCCGTTGTAACAGAGAAGGGTGTGACATGCTTTCCCCGCAGGATAAGTCGCTGATGCCGCAACTATATCATGCAACACGGGGAAGGAAAGCAGGACTACTAAAGAGGAGATCTCCGAGATGCCGCCGTAGGCTGTAACCCTTGAACCCTTGGTTCAAGGTGAACATGCCGTCGCAACCATCAGGCTTCTCGGACGAACCGAGCATGCTCACAGGTTACGGAGCGTCACATTCTGTTTTTTTGAAATATCGGCTCAGGGGACTGGCCCACATGCAAACATCTCAGAGAATTTTTACTTCATCGTCATTGTTATCGCGACCATGAAGTTTTATTCGAACTTCGCATCCTGACGATCAGTTATGCGACCTTGCTCAACTAATGCTTGTTCAATCGTCTGCTGTAACATTCTGATGCGTTGTTCCATGTTAGCAGCATAATCACGCGTCTTGTTTTTTTCTTGCGCCAGCTCGTGGCAAATGTTTAACGCGGCGATGAACACCAGTTGTTCTGTATTGGTGACTCTAGTGCGAACTTTTAGATCTTGCAACCGTTGATTGAGGTCTTCAGCCGCTGCATTCAGCGCATCTTGCTGTTCAGGCGGACAATTCACTCTCAACGAACGACCAAAAATTTGTAAATCTACCGGTTGTGCAGACATGCCACCTTCCTGACTGATTACTTAGCCCGCAACTCCCTTAGCGGTCAACGGCTTGGGAGGCGGGCAACTATATAGACCCGCTAAATAAGTTACAACCCCTTTTCTGGAAACCTTGAGGCAGCTAGTGGTAGCATAACACGAACTTATTCTGCCAACGACGATGAAAACTTATGTCCTTACAGAACGCAACCCCCAATTACAACGCGCTGGCGGCGGCGCTGTCGCAGCAAGGTGTTGGGATGACACCAGCGGAAATGCATGGGCTGATTAGCGGCATCCTTTGTGGCGGAAATCAGGACCCGAGCTGGAAAACGCTGGTGCATGACTTAACCAATGAAGGCATCGCTTTTTCGCAAAGCCTGTCATTGCCCCTGCAATCCCTGCATGAAAGCATTGCAGAGGCGCTGGAAGACGAAGGGTTCCTCTTTCAGCTAATGTTGCCAGATGACGATGACATCACGGTTTTTGACCGTGCCGATGCGCTGGCTGGCTGGGTAAACCATTTTCTGCTTGGTCTTGGCGTCACACAGCCTAAATTGGACAAAGTGACCGGCGAAACCGGCGAAGCGATTGATGATTTGCGCACCATCGGGCAGCTCGGTTATGACGAGGATGAAGATCAGGAAGAGCTCGAACAGTCGCTTGAAGAGGTCATTGAATACGTGCGCGTAGCGGCATTGCTGTGCCATGACACCTTTAATCATCCGCAGCCTACCGCACCTGAAGTGCAGAAACCTACGCTACATTAAGCCGGACATCTCAGGATACTCACGCACTTATCTCAACGGGAAATGCAGACATGATTTCACTGGAAACTTTTCAGCAGCGTCGTCAGGCATTATTAGCAAAAATGGCGCCAGGCAGCGCGGCGTTAATTTTCGCAGCGCCGGAAGTCACCCGCAGCCATGACACCGAATATCCGTTTCGTCAGAACAGCGACTTTTGGTATTTCACCGGCTTTAATGAGCCACAGGCGTTATTAGTGCTAATCAAAAGCAATGAAACGCACAATCACAGCGTACTGTTTAATCGCGTGCGCGATCTTACCGCTGAAGTCTGGTTTGGTCGCCGTCTGGGACAAGACGCTGCACCCGCTAAGCTGGCCGTAGATCGCGCGCTTCCCTGGGATGATATTGGCGAGCAGCTACATTTGCTGCTGAACGGCCTGGATGTGGTTTATCACGCGCAAGGTGAGTATGCCGAAACCGATACCTTAGTCTTCAGTGCGCTCGACAAGCTGCGTCGCGGTTTTCGCCAGAATTTAAGCGCGCCTGCAACAATTACCGACTGGCGTCCCTGGGTGCATGAGATGCGCCTGTTCAAAAGCCCGGAAGAGATTGAGATTCTGCGTCGGGCCGGAAAAATCAGCGCGCTGGCGCATAGGCGCGCGATGGAGTGCTGTCGCCCAGGTATGTTTGAATATCAGCTGGAAGGCGAAATCCACCACGAATTTACCCGTCACGGCGCGCGTTTCCCTTCTTACAACACCATTGTCGGTTCTGGCGAGAATGGCTGCATCCTGCATTACACCGAAAACGAGTCTGAGCTACGCGATGGCGATCTGGTGCTGATTGACGCGGGCTGTGAATTTCATGGCTATGCGGGCGACATTACCCGCACCTTCCCGGTGAACGGCAAGTTTAGCGAGCCGCAGCGCGCCATCTACGACATTGTACTGGCTTCGCTGTATAAATCGCTGTCGATGTTTCGCCCCGGCATCAGCATCCGCGAAGTGAATGATGAAGTGGTGCGCATTATGGTAACGGGTCTGGTTGAGCTGGGTGTGTTGCAGGGTGAAGTTGATGTCTTAATCGCTGAAAATGCGCATCGTCAGTTTTATATGCATGGTTTAGGTCACTGGCTGGGTCTCGATGTGCATGATGTGGGTCATTATGGTACGCCAGGCCGTGATCGTATTCTCGAACCCGGCATGGTGTTAACGGTTGAGCCGGGACTTTACATCGCGCCAGACGCCGATGTGCCAGTGGAATACCGTGGGATCGGTATCCGCATTGAAGATGACATTGTTATCACCGAAACCGGTAACGAAAACCTCACCGACAGCGTCGTCAAAGACGCTGAGGCGATCGAAGCCTTAATGGCGGCGGCGCAGCGCGCATGAGCATAATCATTGCCGGTGGCGGGATGACCGGTGCGACACTGGCGCTGGCGATTTCACATTTAACGCAAGGCCAGCTGCCGGTAACGCTGATTGAAAGCCGCGAACCCACCAGCCGCGCGCATCCTGGCTACGATGGACGTGCCATTGCCCTGGCGGCAGGCACCTGCCAGCAATTAGCAGATATTAATCTCTGGCACAGCCTCGAAAGTTGCGCCACGCCGATTACGCATATCCATGTCTCTGATCGCGGTCACCTGGGCTTCGTTTCCATGAACGCGGAAGAATACGGTATCCCTGCACTCGGACAGGTCGTTGAACTGTTTGATGTCGGCCAACGTCTGTTTTCCAGGTTAAAGCAAGCACGCGGCGTTACTTTACGTTGTCCGGCGCGCGTTACCCAGACGTCGCGCACCCAGGATAAGGTCCGGGTGACGCTGGACAATGGCGAGCAGCTGGAAGGGGCATTATTAGTCGCTGCTGACGGTTCACGCTCTGCGCTTGCCGCGTCGTGCGGGATCCAGTGGCAAACCGAGGACTATCAGCAACTGGCGTTGATTGCTAACGTGACGACGCAACAGCCGCATCAGGGGCGCGCTTTTGAACGTTTTACCGAGCACGGCCCGTTGGCGTTGTTACCGATGTCGGACAATCGACTGTCACTGGTGTGGTGTCATCCTTTAGCCGTACGTAGCGAGATTGAAAGCTGGAGCGACAGCGAGTTTTTAATGCAGCTACAGCGTGCGTTTGGTTGGCGCTTAGGTAAATTTATCCAGACCGGCCAGCGAGAATGTTATCCCCTGGCTTTGCAGCAGGCGACGCAGCAAATTACGCACCGCGTCGCGGTAGTGGGGAATGCCGCGCAAACGTTGCATCCGATCGCCGGGCAAGGCTTCAACCTGGGGCTGCGTGATGTCATGTCTTTAGCGGAAACGCTGGCGGCGGCGCATCGTCATCAACAGGATGCTGGCAGCTACCCGGTTTTACATCATTATCAACAGCGTCGTGAGCGCGATCGTGCAACAACTATTGGCATCACCGACAGCCTGGTGCGCCTATTTGCCAATCGTCACGCCCCGCTAATTGTTGGCAGAAATCTGGGCTTACTGGCGATGGATCATCTGCCGTGGCTGCGAAATCAACTGGCCGAGCGCACGCTGGGTTGGGTTAAGCGTTAATTAAGGAACAGCGATGCAAACTTTTGATGTGGTGATAGCCGGTGGCGGCATGGTGGGTCTGGCGGTTGCCTGTGGCTTGCAGGGCAGCGGGCTGCGTGTTGCCGTGCTGGAAAAAGCGGCTGAACCACAATTTGATGCCAACGCATCGCCGTCTATCCGCGTATCAGCGATTAACGCCGCCAGCGAGCGTCTGCTGCAAAAGCTGGACGTCTGGTCGACTATTCTGTCGCTGCGTGCCAGCGCTTATCATGGTATGGAAGTGTGGGATCAGGACAGCTTCGGTTCCATCTCTTTCGATGATGAGCAACAGGGCTTGTCGCACCTGGGCCATATTATTGAGAATCCCGTCATCCACAGTGCGCTGTGGCAGCGCGCCGCTGTTTGCAGTGACGTGACTTTAATGGCGCCATCGCAGCTACAGCAGGTAGCATTTGGCGATAACGAAGCCTTTATCACCTTGCAGGACGGCAGCATGTTAAGTGCACGCCTGCTTATTGCCGCCGACGGCGCGAATTCATGGCTGCGAAATAAAGCCGATATTCCCGTGACCTTCTGGGATTATGATCATCATGCGCTGGTTGCCAATATTCGCACCGATTTACCGCATGATGCCGTCGCCCGGCAGGTATTTCATGGTGATGGCATCCTGGCGTTTTTGCCCATGCAGGACCCACATCTTTGCTCAATTGTCTGGTCGCTATCACCGCAGGAATCAAGCCGCCTGGAAACCATGCCCGCAGCGCTGTTTAATCAACAGCTGGCGGTCGCGTTTGATATGCGCCTTGGTCAGTGCCATCTGGAAAGCGAGCGTAAATCGTTCCCGCTTACGGCGCGTTATGCCCGCAATTTCGCTGCCCACAGGCTGGCACTGGTTGGCGATGCCGCTCACACTATTCATCCACTGGCAGGTCAGGGGGTTAATCTTGGCTTTATGGATGCAGCAGAATTAATTGGCGAAATTCGTCGTCTGCAACAGGACGGTAAAGATATAGGACAGCACCTGTATCTGCGTCGGTATGAACGCAGCCGTAAACACAGCGCGGCGCTGATGCTGGCGGGCATGCAAAGCTTTCGTGAAATATTTGCGGGCCATCATCCCGCGAAAAAACTGCTAAGAGATGTCGGGCTTAAGCTGGCAGACACGCTGCCAGGCGTAAAGCCTGTGATGTTAAAGCAGGCGATGGGCTTGAATGATATGCCTGACTGGCTACGCTAATCAACGTGCTTCAGAAACCAGCATTTTTGCTGGTTTTTTTATGTCTGCTTTTCGGTTGCACAATAAAAAGGCGGAGGTGCCCTTTCATTGTGCCTCGTTTGATTTATTCTAATTTTGCGCCCACATTCGCGTTACTTTTATTTATCTGAAATCGTTTTTGCCAAAGTGTTTTTTTTACATCCTGCGTAGCATTCCGCATAAATTTGCTGTGAATAAATAATATCGCTGTATTTATTGTGTAATAAATCACAAAAACATGGTTTTTTATCCTGCCTGCAATCGAAGTTGGCTACGCTATGCGTCGCGTTTCGACCCCGTTCTGCTTATGGTTAATCGCTACATTCGGTGGTAACGTCAGCGCAAAGAGAACGTTTGCGTCGGCTCGGAATGTGACGCTCGTTGTACCTCACTCGCTTCTGTACAGGATGATTATGACTCAGCAAACGCCTTTGTTTGAACAGCATCAGCTCTGTAGTGCCCGCATGGTGGATTTTCATGGCTGGATGATGCCGCTGCATTACGGTTCCCAGATAGATGAACATCATGCGGTGCGCAATGACGCCGGCATGTTTGATGTCTCTCATATGACTATCGTTGATCTGAAAGGCCCACGAACCCGTGAGTTTCTTCGTTACCTGCTGGCTAATGACGTCGCGAAGCTCACCCAGCCTGGTAAAGCGCTTTATACCGGCATGCTGAACGCATCAGGTGGTGTCATTGACGATTTGATTGTTTACTTTATGAACGAAGATTTCTTCCGCCTGGTGGTGAACTCAGCCACGCGTGAGAAAGATCTCGCGTGGATCGGTGAACATGCACAAGCCTATGGCATTTCGCTGACCGAGCGCGACGATCTGGCACTGATTGCCGTTCAGGGGCCGCAGGCACAGCAGAAAGTGCAGACCCTGCTCAGCGCCGAACAGCGTCAGGCGGTGGAGGGAATGAAGCCATTCTTTGGTGTACAGGCGGATGATCTTTTTATCGCGACTACCGGTTATACCGGCGAAGCCGGATATGAAATCGCCTTACCTGCGGGCAAAGCGGCGGAGTTCTGGCAGCGCCTGGTGGCGGCAGGTGTTAAGCCTGCGGGCCTGGGCGCACGTGACACGCTGCGTCTGGAAGCGGGTATGAATTTATACGACCAGGAGATGGATGAAGGTGTTTCGCCACTGGCGGCCAACATGGGCTGGACCATCAGCTGGGAACCCAGCGATCGCCAGTTTATTGGTCGCGAAGCGCTGGAAACACAGCGCGAGCAGGGCACTGAAAAGCTGGTTGGCCTGGTAATGACCGAAAAAGGGGTATTGCGTAACGGGTTGACTGTGCGCTTTACCGATGAACACGGTCAGCCACAACAAGGCATTATTACCAGTGGCTCCTTCTCACCAACGTTGGGTTACAGCATTGCCTTAGCGCGTGTTCCGGCCAGCGTTGGCACCAGAGCGGTAGTAGAAATTCGTAACCGTGAAATGCCGGTAAACGTCACCAAACCCATTTTTGTTCGCGCCGGTAAGCCGGTCCAGTAACTTTATTCAGGAGAGAATGGCGATGAGCAATGTGCCAAATGAGTTGAAGTATCGTGAAAGCCATGAGTGGGTGCGTAAGAATGCTGATGGCTCTTACACCGTAGGGATTACCGAACATGCGCAGGAATTGCTGGGCGATATGGTGTTTGTCGATCTGCCTGACGTTGGCGCAACTTTTGCGGCTGGTGAAGAGTGCGCCGTCGCGGAATCTGTAAAAGCGGCTTCGGACATCTACGCGCCAGTCAGTGGTGAGATTGTTGCTGTTAACGAAGCCCTGGGCGATTCACCGGAAACGGTTAATAACGATCCCTATCAAGAGGGTTGGCTGTTTCAAATTAAAGCCAGTGATGAGTCAGAGTTCGACTCGTTGCTGGATGCGGATGCCTATAAAGCGTCTATTGACGAATAATCGTTACGCGGCCTCACAGAGAGGCCGCACCTGTTGTTGCTTCCTTAGTTTCCCAGCCCGATTCAGGATTTACTGCTAATGAACCAGACTCTCAGCCAGCTTGAACACAACGGCGCATTTATTGAGCGCCATATCGGTCCTTCGCCAGAGCAACAAGCGGCCATGCTTGATGCTGTCGGTGCCAGTTCGCTGGAGGCGTTGATCGGCTCTGTCGTCCCTGCGGATATTCAGCTACCTGGCCCGCCAGCCGTAGGAGAGGCCGCTACCGAGCAGCAGGCACTGGCAGAACTGAAAGCCATTGCCAGCCAGAATCTGCGTTATAAATCCTGGATCGGTATGGGTTACAGCGCGGTGATTACGCCACCCGTTATTCTGCGTAATATGCTGGAAAATCCGGGCTGGTACACGGCCTACACGCCTTATCAGCCAGAAGTTTCACAGGGCCGCCTTGAAGCGCTGTTAAATTTCCAGCAGGTCACTATTGATCTGACTGGCATGGATGTGGCGTCCGCATCATTACTGGACGAAGCCACCGCCGCTGCCGAAGCGATGGCGATGGCGATGGCGAAGCGTATCAGCAAGCTAAAAACGGCCAATAAATTCTTCATCGCCCAGGATATTCATCCGCAAACGCTGGACGTAGTACGAACCCGCGCAGAGACCTTTGGTTTCGAGTTGATTATCGATCACGCTGACAACGTGCTGGATCACGCTGATCTGTTTGGCGTGCTGCTACAACAGGTTGGCACTACCGGCGAAGCGCATGATTACAGCAAGCTGATTACCGAGCTGAAAGCGCGCAAAGTGATCGTCAGCGTCGCGGCTGATTTTATGTCGTTAGTCATGCTGGAAGCACCGGGCAGGCAGGGCGCCGATATTGTCTTTGGATCAGCGCAGCGTTTCGGCGTGCCGATGGGCTACGGTGGGCCTCACGCCGCATTCTTTGCCAGCCGTGATGAGCATAAACGTTCCATGCCAGGTCGCATTATCGGCGTTTCTCGTGATGCGGCAGGTAATACCGCGCTGCGTATGGCGATGCAAACCCGTGAGCAACATATCCGTCGTGAGAAAGCTAACTCCAATATCTGTACTTCACAGGTGTTGCTGGCCAACATCGCCGGTTTGTATGCTGTTTTTCACGGCCCGGCGGGTCTGAAGCGCATTGCGTCACGCATTCACCGCTTTACCAATATTCTGGCTGCGGGTCTGCAAAACGGCGGCCTGCAGCTGCGTCATAACCACTGGTTTGACACGCTGACGGTGGAAGTTGCGGATAAAGCTGGCGTGCTGAGCCGTGCAATCAGCTTTGGTGTGAACCTGCGTAGCGACATCCATAACGCCGTGGGCATTACGCTGGACGAAACTACGTGTCGCGAAGATGTCAGCGCGCTGTTTGCGATTCTGCTGGGCGATGCACACGGTCAGGACATTGATAAACTTGACAGCGAAGTCGCCGCTGACAGCCAGTCGATTCCGGCAGGGCTGCAGCGTCAAAGCGATCTTCTGACTCATCCGGTGTTTAACCGTCATCACAGTGAAACTGAAATGATGCGTTACATGCACAGCCTGGAGAAAAAGGATCTGGCGCTAAACCAGGCAATGATTCCACTGGGCTCCTGTACCATGAAACTCAACGCCGCAGCAGAAATGATCCCCATCACCTGGCCTGAATTCGCTGAACTCCATCCTTTCTGCCCGGCAGAGCAGGCGGCAGGGTATCTGCAGATGATTGGGCAGCTGTCACAATGGCTGGTGCAATTAACCGGTTATGATGCGCTGTGCATGCAGCCAAACTCCGGCGCGCAGGGTGAATATGCCGGCCTGCTGGCCATCCGCCGTTATCACGAAAGCCGTAGCGAAGGACATCGTCATTTATGCCTGATCCCCAGCTCCGCCCACGGTACTAACCCCGCTTCTGCGCAAATGGCGGGTATGGACGTGGTAGTCGTCGCCTGCGATAAACAGGGCAACATTGATTTAGGCGATCTGCGGGAAAAAGCCGCACAGGCGGGCGACAGGCTTTCCTGCATCATGGTGACATACCCATCGACTCACGGCGTGTATGAAGAAACTATCCGCGAAGTGTGTCAGATCGTGCATCAGTATGGCGGCCAGGTTTACCTTGATGGCGCAAACATGAACGCGCAGGTCGGTATTACCACGCCAGGTTATATTGGGGCGGATGTTTCGCACCTTAACCTGCACAAAACGTTCTGCATTCCACACGGCGGTGGCGGTCCGGGTATGGGACCGATCGGCGTAAAAGCGCACCTGGCGCCTTTTGTGCCGGGTCACAGCGTGGTGCAAATTGATGGTATCCTGACGCAGCAGGGCGCGGTATCCGCTGCGCCATTTGGTAGCGCGTCAATCCTGCCAATCAGCTGGATGTATATTCGTATGATGGGTGCGGAAGGTCTGAAACAGGCCAGTTCAGTAGCCATTCTGAATGCCAACTACATAGCCAGCCGGCTGCAATCTGCTTATCCAGTTCTGTATACCGGTCGTGATGGCCGCGTAGCGCATGAATGTATCCTTGATATTCGTCCGTTGAAAGAGCAAACCGGTATCAGTGAGCTTGATATTGCTAAACGCCTGATTGATTACGGTTTCCATGCGCCGACTATGTCCTTTCCGGTTGCCGGTACGCTGATGGTTGAGCCGACCGAATCAGAAAGTAAAATTGAGCTGGATCGCTTTATTGATGCAATGTTGTCAATCCGTATGGAGATCGATCGCATAGCTGATGGAGAATGGCCAGCGGACGACAATCCGCTGGTTAACGCACCGCATACCCAGATGGAGGTGGTCGGCGAATGGACGCATCCTTACAGCCGTGAGCTGGCCGTGTTCCCGGCAGGCAGCCACAACAAATACTGGCCGACGGTGAAGCGTCTGGATGATGTGTTCGGCGACCGTAATTTGTTCTGCTCGTGCGTGCCGATGAGTGAGTACGCCTGATTTATCCGTCATACGTTGCTTCGCGCGTTGGCTATGCGTATTCGCCCGGCTCGCTTACTTCAGGAAGAGCGCCGGGATGCATTCACTTATCGCCTTCCTGCAACGAGCATGATTGAGGGTAAATACAGCAAACGCGTTTGACTTAAAGGGCCGGTTTCGGCCCTTTTCTGTTAAAGAAAATAAAGATCGGGAGACAATGATGGAACTTGCCTTAGTCACCGGTGCCAGCCGCGGCATTGGACGCGCCACCGCGCTATTGCTGGCGAAAAAGGGTTATCGCGTAGCGGTCAATTATCATCAGCGTGAAGCGGACGCGTTGTCGGTAGTGGCAGAAATTCAGCGCCAGGGGGGCGAAGCCTTTGCGGTACAGGCCAATATCGCCAATGAAGCGCAGCTAATGACCCTGTTTCAGCGGCTGGATGCAGAAGACGCGACGTTAACCGTACTGGTTAACAATGCCGGAATTTTATTTCAGCAATGTCGCGTCGAAGAGCTGACGGCGGCGCGCATTCAGCAGGTTTTCGCCACCAATGTCACAGGTACTTTTCTTTGCTGTCGTGAGGCGGTGAAACGCATGGGCACACATCACGGCGGTAAAGGTGGCGCTATCGTCAACGTCTCTTCGGCGGCAGCGCGGCTGGGTGCTGCGGGTGAATATGTGGATTACGCGGCGTCAAAAGGCGCAATGGATACGCTCACTGAAGGCTTATCGCTGGAAGTGGCGCAGCAGGGCATTCGCGTTAACGGGGTACGGCCTGGATTCATTTATACCGAAATGCATGCCGACGGCGGCGAACCGGGCAGAGTAGATCGTGTCGCCAGCGCTATTCCATTGGGGCGCGGCGGCCAGACAGAAGAGATTGCCGAAGCGATTGTCTGGTTAGCCAGCGAGGCCGCATCTTATATCACCGGCAGCATTATTGATGCCGCAGGTGGACGTTAAACGCCACAGTGAGAGCGGCGGCGTTGACGGTTTGCCACTTTCGCCGTTGCTGGCAAACACCTGTTAATACCGGCTAACGCTTTTTTTGCCTGTTATTCGTCGCCTTCTGGAAAGGTGTACGTTCAGACAGGTGAGATGGAAAAGATTTAAAACT
This sequence comes from Mixta mediterraneensis, assembly GCF_030283135.1. Classification (NCBI taxonomy): domain Bacteria; kingdom Pseudomonadati; phylum Pseudomonadota; class Gammaproteobacteria; order Enterobacterales; family Erwiniaceae; genus Mixta; species Mixta mediterraneensis. The sequence continues at coordinate 62,417 of NZ_JASUAZ010000003.1, forward strand.
CATTGCGGCAAACAGTGCGATCGCCTGTTGGCAATGGGAACAGAGCGTTATTGCCTGTTGATTAAGATAAAAGTTGCGGACTGAGTGTCATCGATTCGCGACTGACACCGGACTGTTCTGCCAACACGTGAATGGTCATATAACTGGCGCTTTGGTGGTGCCTGTTGATGAGTTGTTAACCCTGCATTTTGACGGTAAGAAAGCTGGCAAGCCCGTAGCACGGGACCACCAAAAAAATACGTATTGTGCAGTGGAGCGACAGGCAGTTTGTCAGTTTCAGAACGGCTGTGAATTATTACGACGGCGGCAGATTAATTTTGGCGTACATGTGTATACTGAAATTATTCCTGTTACTCAGGTGCTCAGATATTCCGCAGTTGCTACTTTTTTGAAGGACCCCTTTTATGACCGCTAACCGTTTATTGCTACCGGGGTATTCTCTGGCAGAGGAGATCGCTAACAGCATCAGTCACGGTCTGGGTTGCCTGTTTGGTGTCGTTGGGCTGATATTGTTGCTGACACAGGCGATGGAAATGGGTGTGGGGGCCACAGCCATTACCAGTTACAGCCTGTACGGCGGCAGCATGATTTTGCTGTTTCTTGCCTCGACGCTGTATCACGCTATTCCACATCCGCGCGCTAAACCCTGGCTGAAAAAGTTCGATCACTGCGCGATTTACTTGCTGATCGCCGGAACCTATACGCCATTTTTGCTGGTAGGATTGAAATCACCGCTGGCCACCGGACTGATGGTGGTGATCTGGAGCCTGGCGCTGGCAGGCATCATTTTTAAACTGACGATTGCTCACCGTTTCAAAGCGCTATCACTGGTAACCTATTTGAGTATGGGTTGGTTGTCGCTGGTGGTGATTTATCAGCTAGCGGTGAAGCTTTCAGCCGGTGGTGTGTGGCTGCTGGCCGCTGGGGGGATTATTTACTCGCTGGGTGTGATTTTTTATGTGTCGCGCCGAATCCCCTATAACCATGCTATCTGGCACGGGTTTGTATTGGGTGGCAGCATTTGTCACTTTTGCGCAATCTATTTCTACGTGCTGTAAAAAGGGCGGGTAGTTTTCCCGCCCCGTCACTGGCTTCGCCTTTCAACGTGCGGCGCCACGTTATCTGTAAACGAATCTCATAAGCACTGAAGAAACGTCAGAGTCTGGCAGACAACATATCTTCCAGCTTTTGCTGGTCCATGGCGAACTGACGAATGCCTTCAGCCAGTTTCTCAACCGCCATCGCGTCCTGATTATGTTCCCAACGGAATTCTGCTTCGGTCAGAGGTGACGGCCGGTTGAGCACCTCGCTGGAAGGCGTAAGTATGCGTTCCAGCGGTGCAGTACTGGCTTCAAGTTCCTGCAACAAAGCAGGCGAAATGGTCAGGCGATCGCAACCCGCCAGCGCCAGAATCTGCTCGGTTTTGCGGAAACTGGCGCCCATAATGACCGTATCGTAGCGATGAGATTTGTAATACTGATAGATGCCCCGCACCGACATCACGCCAGGATCGCTCTCCGCCTCGTAATGATCCTGCGGATTGCGGCTGTGATACCAGTCATAGATTCGGCCAACAAAGGGCGAGATAAGGAAAACTCCGGCTTCAGCGCAGGCGCGCGCCTGCGCGAAGGAAAACAGCAGTGTCAGGTTGCACTGAATACCGTTACGCTCAAGTTCTTCAGCAGCCCGTATCCCTTCCCAGGTTGACGCCAGCTTGATCAGAATACGCGAGCGGTTAATGCCTTGTTCCTCATACATGCGTACCAGCTTTTCAGCTTTGGTTACGCACATGCCGCGATCAAATGACAAACGCGCATCCACTTCGGTAGAAACGCGTCCCGGCACGCTTTTTAAAATCTCCAGGCCCAGGTTCACCGCCACGCGATCGCTGGCATTGATAATTTGTGTTTGTTTGCTGCCACCCTGGGTTTTGGCGTAGTCGATAGCGTCATTAATCAGGTGTTTGTAGGCGTCAAGGCTGGCGGCTTTAAGAATCAATGAGGGATTGGTGGTGGCGTCATGCGGATGATAATGCCGTATAGAATCAATATCGCCACTGTCAGCCACTACGGTCGTATGCTGTTTTAACGCCTCTAACTGATTCATCACTTCACTCCATAACGAGAAAATAAGGCGGCAACAGAGCGACAGGCGCACTTTTTCCTGCGAAGCAACGTCGCAACGTAATGCGTGATAGCTGAAGACGCCTGAAACAGGCGAAGCCGTCAGACGGCTTCGCATGAAGATGTGAGGGGGGCTTATTTTGCCTGACACGCCTGTTCGTAATAATCGATTTTTTCCACTTTAGCGGTAGAGCCGCCACCTTCAAACTCGGACGCCATCCAGGCATTGACGATATTTTTTGCCAGCTCCGGACCAATGACGCGCGCACCCATTGTCATGATCTGGGCATTATTACTCTTACGCGCACGTTCAGCTGAGAAGGTGTCATGGCATTGTGCAGCGCGTACGCCCGGCACTTTGTTCGCCACGATGGCCACGCCTATGCCGGTGCCACACAGCAGAATGCCGCGATCGTGTTTGCCATCTTTAACGGCGTTAGCCAGCGCAAAGGCGACATCGGGATACATGGGACGCTCATTTTGCGCATCATTGCTGTAATCCAGCACGTCGAATTGTTTCTCTTCTAAATGACGTTTGATCACATTTTTCAGTTCAATGGCCGCATCATCGGCACCAATTGCGATTGTTTTCATCGTTTACTCCAGTAGGTTACCCGGTTCAACCCGCCTGCATCGCAGGTCAAAAGATGTTCATCCCTAGCCTGCCACACTTCTGCTCATATGTTCAATGGTCGTTCATTTGTTTTTTGCGGATCTTTTTCTCACCTTCTGGCTGGAAACCCCTTATGTGGCCTGCTTTGTCACTGAAATGGTGACATGAATCCGAAAAAAATTTTGTTTTGGATCATTTGAACGGCTTCACAGTTTTAACAAGTGCAGTTGAGGGATGAGCAATTATACGTGTAGTGTTCATTTGTTCGCGCAGTAATACCAATGCACAAGAAGACCCGCCGAGGACTCGAACATGCGTTACAAAAATCTTACATGTACCTGCACCGACAATGCGTACTGCGTATTGCCAACACCAACGTTCTTTTATCGCGCCCGTATCGGAGATGCGTCATGACCCAGGCAACAATGGCAGCGGTTGAACAATCCGCTGTTCGTAAAATTTCCTGGCGACTGGTTCCGTTTGTCGCCCTGATGTTCTTCATTAACTTCCTTGACCGAACCGCGATCTCTTTCGCCGGTCCCAACGGCATGGCGCAGGATTTGGGGCTGACGGCGGTGCAGTTTGGTCTGGCATCCGGCGTATTCTTTATTGGCTACATCCTGTTAGAAGTGCCGAGCAACCTGGCGCTACATCGCTTCGGTGCGCGTCGCTGGCTGGCGCGGATTATGATCAGCTGGGGCATCGTGTCACTGCTGTTTACCTGGGTAAGCAGCGTGCCGGGGTTATATGGTCTGCGCTTGCTGCTGGGTATTGCCGAAGCCGGTTTTTTTCCAGGGGCGATTCTTTATCTAAGCATGTGGGTTCCGGCTCGCCATCGCAGCAAAATCCTGTCGCTTTTCTATCTCGCCCAACCGCTGACCGTGGTATTTGGTGCGCCGTTAGCGGCGGCCTTTATTGAGCAGCATGGTTTGTTCGGACTGGCGGGCTGGCGCGTGATGTTCCTGGGCGTTTCTATCCCGGCGATCCTGATCGGCATTATGGCCTTGCTCTGGCTGGTGGATTCGCCGCGCCAGGCGAAATGGCTGACCAGCGAAGAGAAAACCTGGCTGACCAATGAACTGGAAGCGGAGAGCAACGCAAAACAGCAGAAAGGCCATCAAAGTTTGCGTTCCGTCATGGGCAATGGCCGCGTATGGATGCTGTGCCTGATCTACTTTGGTTTTATTTATGGCCTGTATGCGCTGGCTTTTTTCCTGCCAACCATCATTGGTGGCTTCCAGCAGCAGTTTGGCACCACCTTTAACGTGATGCAGAAAGGAATCATTACCGGTGTGCCGTATCTGGTTGCTGCGGTCGTGATGTTCTTCTGGTCACGCGATGCGTCACGTCGCGGTTGTAAAACCTGGCATATCGCTATTCCCGCCCTGGCAGGCGCCATCAGCGTGCCACTGGCGCTTTATATGGATTCGCCATTTACCACCATTCTGGTGATTGCGATTACCGCCAGCTCAATTTTTTCCGCCTTGCCGAACTTTTGGACCTTGCCTACGCAATTCCTGTCAGGGGCGTCTGCTGCTGCTGCCATCGCCCTAATCAACACCCTAGGCAACGTAGCGGGGTTCTCGGCGGGTTATATCACGGGCGCGCTGCACGACGCGACGCAAAGTTACACCGTACCGATGTTTGTGGTAGGCGGATTTATGCTGCTATCAGCTGTGCTGATGCTGCTGTTAAACCGTAGCCGCCAGATTCAGCCGACCTCTTTAGCACAGGAGCAATAACGATGACCTACCTGTTTAACCAACCTTCAGCCTTTGCCTCCGAACTGATCGAAGGATTTGTCGCCGCAAACGCAGACAAAGTGCGGCAGGTGCCGGGCGGCGTAGTACGCAGTACGCGCAGCCAACCGGGCAGCGTAGCGGTTATTGTCGGCGGTGGCTCAGGGCACTATCCGGCATTTGCCGGATTAGTCGGGCAGGGTCTGGCGCATGGTGCGGCGATGGGGAACCTGTTTGCTTCACCTTCCGCACAGCAAATTTACAATGTGGCGCGTGCCGCAGATAACGGCGGCGGCGTGTTGCTGATGTTCGGCAACTATGCAGGCGATGTGCTGCATTTCGGCCAGGCGTGTGAACGTTTGCGCAGTGAAGGTATTCCTTGCGAAGTGCTGGCGGTTACCGATGACGTTTCCAGCGCCAGTGCAGATGAAATTGAAAAGCGTCGTGGCGTGGCAGGCGATCTCACGGTATTCAAAGTGGCCTGTGCGGCGGCAGAAGCGGGCCACGATTTAGCCAGCGTGTTGAAAGTGGCAAGCCATGCCAATGATCGCACCCGCTCATTTGGCGTCGCGTTTTCCGGCTGCACTTTGCCGGGTGCGTCCCATCCGCTGTTTGAAGTGGGAGAAGGCCGCATGGCGCTGGGCTTAGGCATTCACGGTGAGCCGGGGATTAAAGAAACCGACGTACCGACTGCAAATGAGCTGGCCGAGATTTTTGTGGATCGCCTGCTTAGCGAACTGCCGCAGGATATTACACAGGCGGAAGGTCAGCGCGTGGCGGTGATTCTCAATGGTCTGGGAACGGTAAAATACGAAGAGTTATTTGTTGTCTATCGTCGTGTTGCCCAACTGCTTGAAGCAGCAAAACTACAGGTTATTGAGCCCGATGTCGGCGAATTCGTCACCAGCTTCAACATGGCGGGCGCATCATTAACACTGATGTGGCTCGACGATGCGTTAGAAACCTTCTGGCGCGCGCCCACAAATGCCCCGGCTTATCGTAAAGGCAGCGTGATTGTCGCCGAACAGCTGGCGCCAGCGGAATGCGTGGAGCAGGCGCAGGAAACCTTGCCGCAGGCGAGCGCTGAATCGCAGGCAAGCGCCCAACGCGTGCTGCAACTGCTGGAAGCGGTAGCGAAAATGCTGCAAGCCAACGCTGAAAAACTGGGAGATATTGATGCGGTAGCGGGCGATGGCGATCACGGCATTGGCATGGAACGCGGCGTTTTGGGCGCGGTAGAAAAAGCGCGTGAAGTTGCCAGGCGGGGAGCCGGAGCGGGAACGCTACTGTGCCGCGCCGCCGATGCCTGGGCAGACAAAGCGGGAGGCACGTCCGGCGCGTTATGGGGCGTAGCGCTGACCGCGCTTGGCACGGCGCTTGGCGATCAACAACAACCTGATGCACAGCGCGTCGCCAGTGGCGTGCGTCACGCACAGGAAGGCATTATGCACTTTGGTAAAGCCAAAGTGGGCGACAAAACCATGGTCGATGTGCTGGTGCCATTTGCCGACAGCCTGAACGATGCCGTAGCTAAAGGCGAATCACTGACAGCCGCATGGTTACAGGCAGCGAAAATAGCCAATGAAGCAGCCCAGGCCACCGCGCAGTTACTGCCCAAAATGGGCCGCGCCCGTCCGCTGGCAGAAAAAAGCCTCGGCACGCCTGATGCGGGGGCCATTTCTCTGGCGATGATCGTCGATACAGTGGGAAATCTACTCAACGATAACGCGACCGCAGATCAAGGAGTATAAGCATGTCTCAACCTGCCATTTGGCTGGGCGTCAGCCTGAAAATGTACTTCGGCTATCAGCAAACGCTGACATGGTGTCGCGATGTCTCCGAGCTGGCGCGTCGTCATCCAGCGATCGTGAGCGGTGAAATCGGACTGTTTGTTCTGCCTGCTTACCCGGCGATCCCCGCTGTTGCGGAGATTTTTGCCGACACCCCGGTACGCTTTGGCGGACAGGACGTTTGTCAGGCCGAAAACGGCGCATGGACCGGCGAAGTCAGCGCCAGCATGTTACAGGAGCTGGGCTGTTCGCTGGCAGAAATTGGTCATGCCGAACGTCGTCGTCATTTTCATGAAGATAAAACGCAGATCGCCGCCAAAGTGGCAATGTCGTTACGCCATGGTTTGACGCCGGTATTGTGCATTGGTGAAGAACAGGAAGGCGAACACGCCCAGGCGATTGCACTTTGCCAGCAGCAGCTGGCCGAAGCGTTAGCCAGTGCGGAACAGCAGGGGCTGCGCGGCAGCGTATTTTTTGCCTACGAACCGCAATGGGCGATTGGCGCGCCACAACCCGCGCCCGACAGTTACATCCGCGCGGTATGCGCCGGTTTAGGTGATTTACCGACCCCCGCCGGGATCGATTTGCAGGTGATTTATGGCGGCAGCGCCGGTCCTGGCCTGATTCAACGGCTGGCAGGAGACGTTGATGGTCTGTTCCTTGGCCGTTTTGCTCACGATCCTGACGCGTTGGCGCAAATTGTTGATGAAGCCAGTGCGCTGCTCAGGGAGACCCCATGAGCCGTATCGGACTCAGCACTTACGCTTTTTTCTGGCGTATGTCATCGCAGGTGCCAAACCCATTAAGCCTGGCGCAGATGCTGGAGCAAACGGCAGCGCTCGACGTTTCCGTGTTCCAGATTTGTGATTATCCCGCCATTGAAAGCTGGACAGACGCGCAGCTTCAGGAGTTACGTCAGCAGGCAGACGCGCTAGGCATCACCATTGAACTGGGTACGCGTGGTTTGGGTACTGAGCATCTGCAACGGTATCTGCATATGGCGCGCATTCTGGATGCCCGCGTTGTGCGTTCGATGTTCTATACCGCCAGCCATCGCCCTTCGCTGGAAGAGGCTGCACAGCTGATTGAAGCTATCCTGCCCCAGTATGCGCGTCAGCAGGTAAGGCTGTGTCTTGAGACTTACGAACAGGTTAAAACCGCCGATATGATGTCGGTGATCAACCAGTTCCCGTCGCCCTGGCTGGGGGTATGCCTTGATCCCGCTAACTGCGTCGCCGGGCTGGAATTGCCTGAACAGGTCATTGCCAACACCGCCGCGCGCGTCGGCAATTTACATATCAAAGATTTCGCTTTTTCCCGTCGGGACGGTTGGGTGGGTTTCACCTACGCCGGTTGCCTGATGGGAGAAGGCCTGCTCGATTACGACCGGATGATCGCCAGCGTGCGACCGGCGGAAAAGGGCATCAATCAAATCGTCGAACACTGGTTACCGTGGCAGGAAGAGGCAGACCTCACCTGCCAGCGTGAAGCCGAGTGGACACTTCGCACCGTGGAATTCTTACGTAGTAAACAAGCTCAGGAGTAATAACAATGAATCCCTTAAAAACCATTACCGTGATTGGCGCAGGCGGCAAAATGGGCATGCGCATCTCTGCTAATTTCCAGAAAAGCGATTATCAGGTTTTTTACTGCGAGAATTCCGCCAGTGCGCAGGAGCAGGTCACAGCCCAGGGCCGTGAACTCTCCGATGCGGCTTCTGTCGTGCCGTTGAGTGGTGTGGTCATTCTGGCCGTGCCGGATATTGTGCTGGGCAAAGTGTCTGAAAGCGTCGTGCCACAGATGAAAAAAGCGGCGGTGCTGTTAACGCTTGATCCGGCTGCGGCCTACGCTAATCTGATCGCGCATCGTGAAGATATTGATTACGCAGTAGCGCATCCTTGCCATCCTTCGGTATTCCTTGATCGTTACACCAAAGAAGAGCACGCCGATGCTTTTGGTGGCGTAGCGGCAATTCAGCACGTTGCGGCGTCTTATGAAGCGGGCAGCGACGAACAGAAAGCAGAACTGAGCAAAGTCATCAGCGTCATGTACGGCCCGGTTGAAACGGTACACTGGGTAACGGTAACGCAGCTGGCTTACCTTGAACCGACGCTGGTCGAAACCGTGGCCTGTATGGTGGGTGCGTTTATGAAAGAAGCGCTGGATGAAACAGTTAAGCACAGCGGTGTGCCAGAAGAGGCCGCCAAAGCGATGTTGTATGGCCACATACAGATCGCACTGGCAGTGGCTTTCCGCGCCACCAACCCCTTCTCTGATGCCTGTATGATCGCCATGGAATATGGCCGCGAGAAGATTGTTAAGCCTGACTGGAAACAGATCTTCGATCAGAAAGAGCTGGATATTGTGATTGCCCGTATGCTGAAAATTGATGCCATTCGTCGTTAATCTGTAATGTTAGCGCGGCTCAAAGAGTCAATACCTGGCGATTTGAGCCGCATCAGTGATATAAATCCCCTCCGGAAACGCCTGTGCTTAGTCAGGTAACTCGTTGCGAGACAGATAACGCATGGAAAAACACACGCTCTCTCAGGATTCCGAACTGCTGACAGAAATTGCCGTTGCCTATTATCAGGATGAAACTACTCAGGAGGAGATAGCGCGTAAATTTGGCATTTCACGTATCAAAGTTGGACGACTGTTAAAACGCGCCAGAGAAGAAGGCATTGTTGAGATTAACGTGCGCTACCATCCGGTATTCAGTACCCGTCTTGAGCAACAGCTTCTTGATCGTTTTCCTCAGTTACAACGTGCGCTGATTTCCCTGGATCTACAGGATGACGATGAACAACGTCGTCAGGTGGCGGCGTTGGTGTCTACCTATCTTGAGCAATCGTTAAAAGAGAGTTCGGTCGTGGCTGTCGGGCAGGGACGTAATGTCGCAGCGGTTGCCGATCATCCCGGCCAGGTGCCTACGCGTAACTGCCATTTTATCAGCGGCATTGGCGGTACACATCGTCCTGGCGATGCGATCAATGCGGACCACATTAGTAGGCGACTGGCGAAAAAATTTGGTGGCATCAGCGAAACGCTATATGCCCCTGCCTATGTTGAAAATCGTGCGTTAAAAGAAGCCTTTATGCAAAACGGCACGATTAAAGAGACCCTTGACCGCGCACGCAAAGCGGATATTGCGTTGGTGGGTATCGGCGACATGAATGAAAACAGCTATATGGTGAAGCTGGGCTGGTTTACGCCGCATGAAATTATCGACGCCAGCCTGAATCAGGGCGTAACCGGCGACGTGGCAGGCTACGACTTTTTCAATTCTCAGGGCCAGCATGTTGATACGGTGATGAATGACCGGGTGATTGGGTTGAGTATTGATGAGTTACGCAAGATCCCCTGCGTGATTGCGTTAGCTTCAGAGAATACTAAAGCGCTGGCGATTCTGGGGGCGCTGCGGACAGGCGCGATAGATATTATCGCTACCACCGCACAGAATATTCGGACCATTTTAAATATGACGCAGTAGTTTCAGCGCGCCGCATTCTCTTTTCCTGGCTTCCCCCGTCTGCAAATAAAACCGGGGGAAGGGGATAATGTACTGATCTGTCAGGCTTCGTCTAGCGAATACGGCAGTGGTTGAATGGTCAGTTGACCGCCTTCATCACCCTCTACCCGTAAAATGCTGTCTGGCTCAAGATCGTTATTCATCACTACCTGCACCCAGCAAACGCCATCGTCCAGCTGCACCGCTGACAGCACCGTACCGGTGCGGCGCCAGCGCTCGCCCATCTGCAATTCCAGCGAGTCATTTGCTACCGGAACATGGCTGGCCTGACCTGCCAGCCAGTAAAGCGCACGCTTGTTAGCACCGCGATATTTAGCGCGCGCCACCATTTCCTGGCCGGTATAACAGCCTTTCTTAAAGCTGATGGCATCCAGTGCATGCAAATTAGTGGCTTGTGGAATCAACTGTTCGCTGGTAGCCGCATCAATTACCGGAACGCCCGCTTCTATATCCAGCGCCAGCCATTGCGTGCTGTCATTCAGCTGCGCATCGTTCGCCAGCTTTTGTTGCAGCGCCTGCGCCTGCGCCAGTGTCGTCACCAGTAAGAAACGCTCAGCGGGATGCTTAAACCACAGCAGCGTGGTTTCACCCTGCTGAACCACGGGTGCCTGGTCGTCTGGTAGCGTATCAAACAGGTTAGCCAGCGCTGCGCGCGCCTGAAATCCGGCTACGCCCAGCAGCACCGCATCATCGTCAGCGGTTAGCGTCACCTTCGAAAATACGGCGTATTTTTTTAGCGCCGTTAACTGAATGTCACGTAGTTCGCGACGCACCAGGTAAGCGTAACCCTCTCCACGATGAAACAGGCGCAGGTTACTCCACATTTTGCCTTTCGCATCACAGTGTGCTGCCAGCGAGTGATGCGCTGCATCCAGTCCGGCCACGTCCAGCGTTAGCTGACCCTGCAAATAGCCGGTGCTGTCAGCGCCATAAACCGAAACCAGCACCCAGGCTTCCAGGGAAATCAGCGTTAAAGGCAGACGTGACGATGCCGCAGGTTGGCGCGGTGGTAAGGTAAAAGTAGGCATGGAGGTATCCTGAGTTGAAAGGTTCATCCGAAACAATGTTATCAATGTTAAAAGAGCCGTGAAGCATTGCAACCTGTTTACCAAAAACGGCGCACAAATCGCGTTACCGCATTGAAAAGGGTTAGGTTTAATTGCGGCCTGTTGCACAGCATTGTGCAGAGCCCCTGCAGTCTGATGTAATCCAGGTTACACTAGCCGCCATTGTTTGAACTGTGGAAACTGATCGATGGATATTCATGATAAATCGCGTATTCACTGGGCTTGCCGTCGTGGCATGTTAGAGCTGGATGTCGCGATTATGCCGTTTTTCAAATACGAATATGACAGCCTGACTGACAACGATAAACAGGTGTTTATCGCTTTATTGAAAAGTGATGACCCCGATCTGTTTAACTGGCTGATGAACCACGGCGAACCGGCTGACCCAGAACTGAAGCGGATGGTACACCTTATTCAGCAGCGTAATCATGAACGTGGCCCAGTGGAGATGTAATTTGCGTCCTTCGCGCCGCGCACGCCAGTTTCACGGCATGGTGCTCAGCGGCGCGATGGCGTTTGTAGTATTAATGCCTGCCCATGAAAACGCATTGATTTTAAAATTAATGCTGTTAGCGCTGATGGGCTGGGAAGGCTGGCGTAATGATAGGCGTTTAGCCCGGCGACGCGGCTGGCTACAGCGTGAAAGCGCGCAAAGCTGGCGTTGGCAGGGAGTAAGCTGGCAACCGCAGCAGCCGCTGCTGTGGTTACCTGCTGCTGTGCTGCTGGTAGGAAAAAATGCGCAGGGCGAAAGGTTGCGGATGTGGGTAAGACAGGACAACATGCAGCCCGTTGAATGGCGCGCGTTACGCGCCTGTTGCCTCCGCGAATCGGCTGCTGTTAATGCGTTAGACTAACCCGTCAGAGCAAGTCCGCGGTTTCGGTTAAGATCTGTTCGCACCATTGCTCAACACGTTCGTCGGTCAACTCAAACTGGTTCACATCATCAAGAGCCAACCCAACAAACTGTTTGCCATCAGCGGTCAGGGGTTTGGGGCTGGTAAATTCAAAACCTTCCAGCGGCCAGTAACCAACGAAACGTACGCCCATTGGCTGCAATAAATCATGCAGCATACCTAACGCATCAAGAAACCATTCGCCGTAGCCAATTTGATCGCCCATGCCGTACAGCGCGACAATTTTGTTTTGCAGGTTCAGCGTAGGCAGCTGTTGCCAGATTGCTTCCCAGTCCTCCTGCAATTCACCGAAATCCCAGGTGGGAATGCCCAGAATAAGCAGGTCGTATTGCTCCATCAGGCTGGGATCGTCATCCTTCACATTGTGCAGCGTAACCAACTCTTCCCCAATGAAATCACGGATTTTCTCCGCTACGATTTCGGTATAACAAGTACTGGAACCGTAAAAAAGACCAATCTTCATGCAGTTAATGCTCTGTTGAGGCTGACTTTGGCGCAATTGTACCAGAAGTCGGTTTAAATCAGGCATAATGAGCACGATTTCACAGCGAACGGCGGGGATAACGTGCAAGATAGCGAACTGACAGACCAGTTTCTCGATGCGCTCTGGATTGAGCGCAATCTGGCGCAAAATACTTTGTCCTCTTATCGTCAGGATCTGCAAACGCTGACCGGCTGGCTGGCGCATCATCAGCTTACGCTGCTTAGCCTTAGCGCACTCGATTTACAGCAATTTCTCGCCGAGCGGGTAGAAGGCGGCTACAAAGCCGCCAGTTCTGCGCGCCTGCTCAGCTGCATGCGGCGCATGTTTCAATACCTTTACCGTGAGAAGCTGCGCCTGGACGATCCCAGCGCCATGCTTGCGGCACCGAAATTGCCGCAGCGGCTGCCAAAAGATCTCAGTGAGGCACAGATTGAGCGGCTGTTACAGGCACCCAATAGTGATGTCCCGCTGGAACTGCGCGACAAAGCGATGCTGGAACTCCTTTACGCTACCGGCTTGCGCGTGACGGAACTGGTCGGCCTGACGATGAGCGATATGAGTCTGCGTCAGGGCGTGGTGCGCGTGATCGGCAAAGGCAATAAAGAGCGCCTGGTGCCGTTAGGTGAAGAGGCCGTTTACTGGATCGAGCATTATCTGGAGCACGGACGTCCCTGGTTGCTGAATGGTCAGACGCTCGATGTGGTATTTCCCAGCAATCGTGCACAACAAATGACGCGGCAGACCTTTTGGCATCGCATCAAGCACTATGCCACGCTGGCAGGTATTGATAGCGAAAAGCTGTCGCCACACGTGCTGCGCCATGCTTTTGCTACTCATCTGCTGAACCACGGAGCCGATCTGCGTGTCGTACAAATGTTGCTGGGTCACAGCGATCTTTCGACTACTCAAATTTATACGCACGTCGCCACCGAGCGTTTGCGTCTGTTACATAAACAACATCATCCGCGCGCATAACCGGCGGAAATAAGGAAGAAGATGAACAAATATTTTGCCATGCTGGCCCTGTTGACTGGCACCTTTTCCGCTCTGGCTCAGGCTGATGACAGTGCGATCCAGCAATCTTTGAAAAAGTTGGGCTTGCAGCAGGCTGAAATTGTGCCGGCACCGCTGCCAGGGTTTAAAACAGTGCTAACCGAAAGCGGCGTATTGTATGTAACGGACGACGGCAAACATATGATCCAGGGTCCGCTGTATGACGTAAGCGGCGCGCAACCGGTAAACGTGACCAATACGTTACTGGACAAAAAAGTAGAGGCTCTGGCCCCGCAAATGATTGTTTATAAGGCAGCGAAAGAGCAACACGTTGTCACTGTTTTTACCGACATTACCTGCGGTTATTGCCACAAGCTACATGAGCAAATGGCCGATTACAACGCGCTGGGCATTACCGTGCGCTATCTGGCGTTCCCACGTGAAGGTTTGCATGGCCAGGTGGAAACGGCGATGAAAGCAATCTGGTGTAGCGCCGATCGTAACAAAGCCTTTGATGAAGCGATGAAGGGCGACAGGCCGAAAATGGCCGCGCCGGACACCTGTAAGATCGATCTCGACCAGCACTATAAACTCGGCATTCTGTTCGGGATCCAGGGCACGCCTGCGATTCTTACCGACAGCGGCATGATGATTCCGGGTTATCAGACTCCGCAAGAGCTGAAGCAGGTGCTGGATAATCAGAAGCGTGGCGGTTAACCGGTGTTGAAGAAAGAAGTGGAATTACGACGCCGTGGCGTGCAGGTTGATGACAGTTTACCGGCGGATCTGCCGCCGTTATTAAGGCGTCTTTACCTGCAACGCGGCGTGCGCGACGCGCTTGAGCTGGAGCGTGGTGCAAAAAATCTCCTGCCATTTCAGACCCTGACCGGCATCGACAGAGCGGTCGCGTTGCTGCATCAGGCATTGCAGGATGGGCGACGCATTATGGTGGTGGGAGATTTTGATGCCGATGGCGCAACCAGCACCGCATTAACCGTATTAGCGCTACGCAGCATGGGCGGGAGCAACGTTCAGTATTTAGTGCCAAACCGTTTTGAAGATGGTTATGGACTCAGCCCGGAAGTGGTTGAACAAGCGCGCGCGCGCGGCGCGGAAATGATCCTCACCGTGGATAATGGCATTTCGTCACATGCCGGTGTGGAGTGTGCGCATCAGCACGGCATTCCGGTACTTATTACCGATCACCATCTGCCCGGCGAAACGCTGCCTGACGCCGACGCTATCGTCAATCCCAACCTGAATGATTGCCAGTTTCCGTCGCGTTCGCTTGCGGGGGTTGGCGTGGCGTTTTATCTGATGATGGCGCTGCGTGCGCACCTGCGCACGCAAAACTGGTTCGGCGACGAGCGCGCCGAGCCAAATCTTGCGGGGTTATTAGATTTGGTGGCACTCGGCACGGTTGCTGATGTAGTGCCGCTTGACGTGAATAACCGCATTCTGGTGTGGCAAGGTTTGAGCCGGATCCGGGCGGGAAAATGCCGCCCCGGTATTCGTGCGCTGCTGGAAATTGCGCATCGTGATGCGCGTCAGCTGGTGGCCAGCGATCTGGGCTTCGCGCTGGGGCCGCGCCTTAATGCAGCAGGACGGCTGGATGATATGTCGGTCGGGGTAGCCATGTTGCTCACGGAAGATCTCAGCCAGGCACGTATGCTGGCCAGCGAACTTGACGCGCTAAACCAAACGCGCAAAGAGATTGAGCAGGGGATGCAAAGCGAGGCGCTGGCGCTGTGCCAGAAGCTAGAGCGCGAACAGACCGACTTACCGCTGGGACTGGCGTTCTATCATCCTGAATGGCATCAGGGCGTGGTAGGTATTTTGGCCTCACGGTTAAAAGAGCGTTTTCACCGTCCTGTGATCGCCTTTGCCCCGGCGGGTGACGGCACGCTGAAAGGATCGGGACGCTCCATTGCGGGTTTGCATCTGCGCGACGCGCTGGAACGACTAGATACGCTCTATCCTGGTATGATGCTGAAGTTTGGCGGACACGCGATGGCGGCGGGTTTATCGCTGGAAGAGGCGCGCTACCACGAGTTTCAACAGCGTTTTTCCGCGCTGGTAGGAGAGTGGCTGAAGGGCGAAGCGTTGCAGGGTGTTATCTGGTCAGATGGCGCGTTACAACCGGCTGAGTTTTCACTGCAAACGGCAGAGCTGCTGCGTGAAGCGGGCCCCTGGGGTCAGGCCTTCCCGGAACCTGCGTTTGACGGCAAATTTAAGCTGCTACAACAGCGTTTAGTCGGCGAACGTCATTTAAAAGTGATGGTTGAGCCGCTTGATGGCGGTCCGTTGCTTGATGGCATTGCGTTTAACGTTGATACCACCTTATGGCCGGATAGCAGCGTGCGCCATGTCGAACTGGCGTTTAAGCTGGATATTAATGAATACCGCGGTAATCGTTCGGTGCAGTTGATTATTGATCACCTGTGGCCGCTGGGCTAGAAAACACGGCGCAAATGTGACATGTAATTCTCTGTATTAAATAGATTGATAACGGTATTTCCCGTGGTTCACCCTGCGTTCCTTTTGTATTGTTTCTGTTTATCAACGGTTACCCGAAGCCGGATTGTCTCAGCGCTACAAACTGTCGCTGGTTTCGGGTAAACTTACGCGTTAATTTTCTCATCCCATCGAACGCTAAAAAGACGCTAAAGCCATGTTTGAAATCAACCCGGTCAAAAACCGTATTCAGGACCTCACTGAGCGCAGCGACGTTCTTCGGGGGTATCTTTGACTACGATGCCAAGAAAGAACGTCTCGAAGAAGTAAACGCTGAACTGGAACAACCGGACGTCTGGAACGAACCAGAACGTGCGCAGGCGCTGGGCAAAGAACGCTCTTCGCTGGAAGCCATTGTGGAAACCCTCGACCATATGACGCAGGGCCTGGACGATGTGCAGGGCCTGCTGGAGCTGGCCGTTGAAGCCGACGACGAAGAAACCTTCAACGAAGCCGTTGCTGAGCTGGATGTGCTGGAAACCCGGCTGGGCGAATTAGAGTTCCGCCGCATGTTTTCAGGTGAATACGATAACGCCGACTGCTATATCGATTTGCAAGCCGGTTCAGGCGGCACCGAAGCGCAGGACTGGGCCAGCATGCTGATGCGTATGTATCTGCGTTGGGCCGAAGCCAAAGGCTTCAAAACCGAAATCATTGAAGAGTCTGAAGGTGACGTGGCTGGGATTAAATCGGTCACGATTCGTGTGTCAGGTGATTACGCTTTTGGCTGGTTGCGTACCGAAACCGGCGTGCACCGCCTGGTACGTAAAAGCCCGTTTGACTCGGGCGGTCGTCGTCATACCTCATTCAGTTCGGCGTTTATCTACCCGGAAGTGGACGACGATATTGATATTGAAATCAATCCAGCCGATCTGCGTATCGATGTCTATCGTGCTTCTGGTGCAGGCGGTCAGCACGTTAACCGTACCGAATCTGCGGTGCGTATTACGCACGTGCCAACCGGCACCGTAACGCAATGTCAGAACGATCGTTCTCAGCATAAAAATAAAGATCAGGCCATGAAGCAGATGAAGGCGAAGCTGTATGAGCTTGAGATGCAAAAGAAAAATGCCGAGAAGCAGGCCCTGGAAGACAATAAGTCCGACATTGGCTGGGGAAGTCAGATCCGTTCTTACGTTCTCGACGATTCGCGTATCAAAGATTTGCGCACCGGCGTTGAAACCCGCAACACGCAGGCGGTGCTGGACGGCGATCTGGATCGATTCATTGAAGCAAGTTTAAAAGCAGGGTTATAAGGAACCGACATGTCTGAACAACAACCGCAGAGCGCTGACGTCGCACTTGAGTTAAATAACGAACTAAAAGCGCGTCGCGAGAAGCTTGGCGCGCTGCGTGAAACCGGCGTGGCGTTTCCTAACGATTTCCGTCGTGACACCACTTCTAATTTGCTACACGCCAGCTACGATGAGAAGAGCAACGAAGAACTGGAAGATCTCGGCATTGAGGTCAGCGTTGCGGGTCGTATGATGACCCGCCGTATCATGGGTAAAGCTTCATTCGTAACGCTGCAGGACGTTGGCGGTCGTATTCAGCTGTATGTGGCGCGTGACGATCTGGCGGAAGGTATTTACAACGAGCAGTTCAAAAAGTGGGATCTCGGCGACATCCTCGGCGCACGCGGTAAGCTGTTTAAGACGAAAACCGGCGAACTGTCGATTCACTGTTCAGAACTGCGCCTGCTGACCAAAGCGCTGCGTCCGCTGCCAGACAAGTTCCACGGCCTCGCCGATCAGGAAACCCGCTATCGACAGCGTTACCTTGATCTCATCGCCAACGATGAATCACGCAATACTTTCAAAATCCGTTCGCAAATCATGGCCGGCATTCGTCAGTTCATGGTGAGCCGCGATTTTATGGAAGTCGAAACCCCTATGATGCAAGTGATTCCTGGCGGTGCATCTGCGCGTCCGTTTATTACGCATCACAATGCGCTGGACATTGATATGTACCTGCGTATTGCGCCGGAGCTGTATCTGAAGCGCCTGGTGGTGGGCGGCTTTGATCGTGTGTTTGAGATTAACCGTAACTTCCGTAATGAAGGTATTTCGCCGCGTCATAATCCAGAGTTCACCATGATGGAACTCTATATGGCGTATGCGGATTATAACGATCTGATCGAGCTGACCGAAAGCCTGTTCCGTACGCTGGCACAAAATGTGCTGGGGACGACCGTGGTGCCTTATGGTGAGCAAGCGTTCGACTTCGGGAAGCCGTTTGAAAAGCTGACCATGCGTGAAGCGATCAAGAAATATCGCCCGGAAACTGATCTGGCTGATCTGGACGATTTCGATAAAGCGGTGGCGGTTGCGCAGTTAATCGGCATCAAAGTTGAGAAAAGCTGGGGCCTGGGCCGTGTGGTTACGGAAATTTTCGAAGAGACTGCAGAAGCGCATCTGATTCAGCCAACCTTTATTACAGAATACCCGGCCGAAGTGTCACCACTGGCGCGTCGTAATGATGAGAACCCGGAAATCACTGACCGTTTTGAGTTCTTTATTGGTGGACGTGAAATCGGTAACGGCTTCTCAGAACTGAACGATGCGGAAGATCAGGCAGAGCGCTTCCTGCAACAGTTGAACGCCAAAGATGCGGGTGACGATGAAGCGATGTTCTATGACGAAGATTACGTCACTGCGCTGGAACATGGCTTACCGCCTACCGCAGGTTTGGGTATTGGTATCGACCGGATGGTCATGCTGTTTACGAACAGCCACACCATCCGCGACGTTATCCTGTTCCCGGCGTTGCGCCCAGGCGGCAAATAATCTTTTGTTGTGAAAGCATAAAAGCCGGGATAATCCCGGCTTTTTGTTGCACTCTCCACCACGATTCTGAGCCAGCCTGCTCTGTGCGGCTTGAGACCTTACAAAAACAACAAGCGACGATTGCTGACCGGAGCCGTCGTTATATCATCAGGATTTCACCGCCTGCGTAAGCCAGTTTTTAAAGCGCGCATACGGTATATACAGCGCTACATTTTTATAGAGCGTTTTGCCACTCTTGTTATCGTTGATGCGGTCGCTATAGCCAACGATCACGCCTGCCAGCGTATCATCGGAGGCGTTATACACCGCTCCCCCTGACATGCCTTTCACCACCCCCGCATTGGCTGCCACCACAACGCAAGCCGCCTTGTTCCAGCTATTGGCTAAGGTGGTATTAATCAGATTTTGCCCGGCAGAGCTCACCGGCATCGCTGAGATAAAACTGTAACCGTAGAGATTGACGCGCTCGCCGATATGGCTGTTGCGGAAATTCGGCGGCAAATTCGCTTCATGATTCTTATGATAAACCACGGCCAGATCACATTCAGGATGCCAGGCCTTCACCCGGTAAAGAGAAAATTTGGCGACATGGGCGGCGGTCAGGCTGTAGTCCGCTGTCAGCGGGATGGTGGTGCCAAGTGTGCCTAAGCCCAACACGGTAGGAATGCCGGTAACGGTCATATCGACGCGCTTCGCGGCCTCTTTACTGTATTCATAATGACCCACCGAACAGCCGGTTAAGCCAAATACCATTAAGACAATAAGCCGTCGCATTCTCTTTCCCATGTCAGATTGATGTCATTTCATCTGGCGATCCAATAGGAGTATCGGCAACGCTAACGCTTTATTGATTGGTAAAACGAGAAAAGGATAGCTTCTGTCGGCGGGATAACCAGGCGTAGTGCGGAAACTCAGATCTGTCTTAACGTGGAGTCAGAAGCCCATTATTGCATAGCAGGCAAATTACTCTTGCGAGCGTCGGGGTGTATGACAGGAAGCGGCTATGATTTAATACGCACTGTGACGAAGATCAAATTTTAATAAGCGTCCATCGTACCGCGTAAATCTTGCGCGGGTCGCCTGCGTGTTCTTTATTGGGAGAGTGTTATGCCTGTTGCGTTATTGGCGCTGGCGCTGAGTGCGTTTGCCATCGGCACCACCGAGTTTGTGATTATGGGCCTGTTACCGGAAGTGGCTGGCGATTTACAGGTGTCGATTCCGTCGGCAGGCTGGCTGATCAGCGGTTACGCGCTGGGCGTTGCCATTGGCGCACCTATCATGGCGCTGCTGACGGCGAAGCTACCGCGTAAGCGCACTTTAATTTTGATGATGGTGATATTTATCATCGGTAACGTGCTGTGTGCGCTGGCTTACAGCTATAACCTGCTGATGATCGCGCGTGTTATCACGGCGCTGTGTCACGGTGCATTTTTTGGCATTGGTTCCGTCGTCGCGGCCAGTCTGGTAGCACCGGGGCGCCAGGCATCGGCGGTGGCATTGATGTTTACCGGTTTGACGCTGGCTAACGTCTTAGGCGTGCCGTTGGGTACCTGGTTCGGTCAGTTGTTCGGTTGGCGTGCGACTTTCTGGGGCGTGGCGATTATCGGCATCCTGGCGTTTATTGCACTGATCGTTAGCCTGCCGGGTAATAAAGAAGAAAAACCGGTACACCTGGCGAGTGAAATTAATGCGCTGGCAAACGGTAAGCTGTGGCTTTCGCTGTTGATGACGGTCTTTTTCGCCGCAGCAATGTTCGCGCTGTTTAGCTATATTGCGCCGCTGCTGTTGCAGGTTACCGGCATCAGCGCTCGCGGTGTGAGCTGGACGCTATTTCTGATTGGCGCGGGTTTAACCGTCGGCAATATTTTTGGCGGTAAACTGGCTGACTGGAAAGTATCGGTTAGCCTGATCCTGAGTTTTTCACTGATCGCTGTGTTTTCGCTGCTGTTTAGCTGGACCAGCCATGCGCTGTGGCTGGCAGAAGTGACGCTGTTTCTGTGGGCAATGGCGACGTTTGCCACGGTGCCAGGCTTGCAGATTAATGTGGTGCGTCACGGTAAAGATGCGCCCAACCTGGTGTCAACGATGAATATTTCCGCTTTCAACGTGGGCAATGCGCTGGGCGCATGGGTCGGCGGTGCGGTTATCGATCGCGGTTATGCTTTAACCGCAGTGCCGGTTGCTGCGGCTGTGCTGGCGGCGATTGGGTTGGTAATTTGTTTGATCACCTTTCGCAAATCCGGAGGTGCCGCAGTAACGGTGCGGGCTTAAACCAGCCGCGCGGCGATACGCGTTGAAAAGTGGGCCACCTGTTTTTGCAGGTGGTCGATGAAAGTGTCCAGCAGCGCTGACGCAGGGCGATGTTGCGGTTTTACCAGGCTGACGGTAAACGGCACCGCGATGCTGAATTTGCGCATTACCACACCGCTGTCAGCGTAATCCAGCGCCGTCAGCGGGTTCACAATTGAAATTCCCACACCCGCTTTCACCATTGCACACACCGATGCGGCGCTGTGCGTTTCCAGCACCAGCCTGCGTTCCACTCCCCGTTCCTGAAACAGACTATCCAGTAGTTGACGATAACTGTCGGTACGCGACAGGCTGACATAATTTTCCCCGGCAAAATCCTGGGGCGTAAGCACGTTGCGCACACACAGGGGATGCTGCTGTGGCAATACGCACACTTCATCGCAGGTCAGCAGCGCAATTCGATCCGTACCCGCCGGTGCATGTTGTGTTTCAGTCAGTCCAAGATCGTAGCGCTGTGCCGATAGCCACTCTTCCAGCAGCGGTGATTCCTGCGGAATGATATTCATACTGACGTCGGGATAGCGTTGCAGAAACGGTTGACACAGCGGTGGCAACAGCGATTGTGAAAAGACCGGCAAACAGGCAACAGAAAGCTCGCCCTGACGAAACTGGCGCAGCCCTTCGGCTGCCTCCATAATGCGATCCAGCCCATACCATGAACGCTGAACTTCTTCGAACAACCGTAAACCCTGCACGGTCGGTTGCAGACGTCCACGTATCCGTTCAAACAGTTGTAATCCAAGCTGCTGCTCCAGACGTGCCAGCTCACGGCTCACTGTTGGCTGTGAAGTCCGCAACAGCGTGGCGGCCTGGGTCAGGTTACCACTGGTCATCACCGCATGAAAAATTTCGATGTGCCGCCAGTTAATGTTCGCCACAGATCTTCCCATATCAATTTTGCATAGACGATATTTAAACAGATATTTTTCGACATGGCACGATTCTGGCTTAATAAGCAGATTGCTACAGGAGAATAGCTATGCCCATTTCGCTAAATAACACCGAAACTGCATTAACCCGCGCTAACTTATTGCCGCTGGCGCGTCATTACAGCGGTCCATTCTGGGCCTACGATGCCCAAATTATTCTGGCGCGCATTGGCCAGTTACATGCATTTGATGTGGTGCGTTTTGCCCAAAAAGCCAGTTCAAATATTCATATTCTCCGCCTGATGCGTTCAGCGGGAGTGAAGGTGGATTCAGTGTCACTGGGCGAAATTGAACGTGCGCTGGTGGCGGGGTATCAGGCGGGCGGGGATGAAATTGTTTTTACCGCTGACGTATTCGATACGCCAACGCTGGCACGTATTGCCGAATTAAACATACCGGTCAACGCCGGTTCAGTGGATATGCTGCATCAGCTTGGCAATGTTTCGCCGGGCCATGCGGTGTGGTTACGTGTGAATCCGGGCTTCGGTCACGGCCACAGCCAAAAAACCAATACTGGCGGCGAAAACAGCAAGCACGGCATCTGGCATGACGATTTGCCGCAGGCGCTGGCCGCCATTCAGCAATATGGCCTGCGCCTGGTTGGCATTCATATGCATATTGGCTCTGGCGTGGATTACGGGCATTTGCAACAGGTCTGCGATGCAATGGTCAATCAGGTGATTGAGTTCGGTCAGGATCTGGAAGCTATCTCAGCAGGCGGAGGCTTATCCATCCCTTATCACCACGGTGAAGAGGCGATTGATACGGCCCATTATTTCGGTTTGTGGGATGCAGCACGCCAGCGTATCGCGGCGCACCTTGGCCATCCGGTGAAACTCGAAATCGAACCCGGTCGCTTCCTGGTCGCTGAAGCCGGCGTGCTGGTTTCGCAGGTCCGGGCAGTCAAAGAGATGGGCCGCCGTCATTTCGTACTGGTGGATGCGGGTTTTAGCGATTTAATGCGTCCATCCATGTATGGCAGTTATCACCATATCTCGCTGATGTCAGGCGATGATCGTCAGATTGATGAGCAGAATACGGTGGAAAGTGTGGTGGCCGGCCCGTTGTGCGAATCCGGTGATGTGTTTACCCAACAGGAAGGTGGCAAAGTGGAAACCCGCGCAATTCCTGCGGCGCAGGTGGGCGATTATCTGGTGTTTCATGACACCGGCGCTTATGGCGCTTCCATGTCCTCCAACTACAACAGCCGTCCTTTGATCCCTGAAGTGCTGTTCGGGCAAGGCCAGCCACGTGAAATTCGTCGGGCGCAAACCATTCAGGAATTGCTGGCGCTGGAGCTGGGTTAAGAAGCGTGAGCGGCGCGGAGCCGCTACGCACAGGAGAAACGTATAGGTTTGCCGCTCAGCGCGGTGCTACAAAAAATACGGGTCTGGCGTGCTGTTAATAAAGTGATGCCGGGCTTTTGCCAGCCGCGATACTGTAGCTGGCAAAAGAATCCTCACGGTGCGGGATAAGTATAGCGCTGGTGAATGATCTCTAATTCTTCGGACACTTCTGCGCTCAGGGTCAGATTGAAGCTGTCGATATTGGTTTTTAGCTGTTCCAGCGTGGTCGCGCCGAGCAAAGTACTGGCGACGAAAGGCTGTTGACGCACAAAGGCCAGCGCCATCTGCGAAGGATCTAACTGATGCTTCTTCGCCAGCTCAACGTATTCCGCCACCGCTTTTTCCGACTGTTTGTTGCTGTAACGGGTAAAGCGACTAAACAGCGTATTGCGCGCTCCCGCCGGTTTAGCGCCGTTCAGGTATTTACCACTCAGGGTGCCAAACGCCAGGCTGGAATAGGCCAGCAACTCAACGCCTTCATGTTGGCTGATTTCTGCCAGACCGACTTCAAAGCTGCGATTCAGCAGGCTGTACGGATTTTGAATGGTGACAATACGCGGCAACTCATGTTTTTCCGCCAGTTGCAGGTAGCGCATTACCCCCCACGCGGTCTCGTTCGACACGCCTACATAACGAATTTTACCGGCACGTACCTGCTCGGCCAGCGCTTCCAGCGTTTCCAGTAAGGTTACCGGCGAGGTATTTTCACTGTACTGATAACCCAGCTTGCCAAAAAAATTCGTCTGGCGCTGCGGCCAGTGCAGTTGATAAAGATCGAGATAATCAGTGTTCAGGCGTTTCAGGCTGGCTTCCAGCGCTTCGCGGATATTTTTGCGATCCAGCGCCATATTGGGTCGAATCGAGGCATCATTACCACGCGAAGGACCGGCGACTTTACTGGCCAGAATGATTTTGTCGCGGCTGCCACGCTTTTTGAGCCAGCTGCCAATATATTGTTCAGTTAAACCCTGGGTTTCCGGGCGTGGTGGCACCGGGTACATTTCGGCGGTATCAATAAGGTTGATGCCGGAACTAACCGCCAAATCCAGTTGTGCATGGGCGTCGGCTTCGCTGTTTTGCTCACCAAACGTCATAGTTCCCAGCCCCAACTGACTCACTTCCAGCGTGCTGTGGGGGATACGGTGATAATGCATTGCCGGCTTCCTTTTTCTTTATGGAATGGAATGTTGTGTCCTCAAGGACTATAGCGCGAGCAATAGCGGGGAAGGAAGGGGGAAAAGATGGGGAAATCGCCTGCCAGCGAGGAAAATGCGGCAGGCTAAGACAATTTGCGCTTAACGTTCGATAATAGTCGAAACTTCGTCACCGTTAATCTGCATCTCATGACCTGACTGATCGGTGTATTGCACCAGGCCCGTTTCTTTATCTATCGCTGGTTTACCTTCGGTCATGATCATTCGACCGTCTTTTGTTGCCATTACATAATCTGAGCTGCAACCACTCAGTGTCGCCACTGCTATTACCAAACCGACTACGCCAGCCAACCCTTTCATCATTCTGCGTCCTCACCCTCACGCTGTATCACGTGCAAGAGTGTAGTAATAAAACGTTTTGTTGGCTGTGTTAATCGCATCAATCTGAAAATCAACGGACGAGCCAGCTCGTCCTTGACAATATCAGGCGGTATTTTTTTTGCTGCGCACCAGATTCAGGCACTCCACTGCCATTGAGAAGAACATGGCGAAATAAATGTAACCTTTTGGTACATGGACGGCGAAACTTTCCAGAATCAGCGTAAAACCCACCAAAATCAGGAAGGAAAGCGCCAGCATTTTCACTGAAGGATGACGCTCTACAAACTCACCAATGGCACGGGCAGCAAACATCATCATCAGCACCGCAATTACCACCGCTGCCATCATGATAAACAGATGATCGGAAAGGCCAACCGCGGTAATCACCGAATCGAGACTGAAAATAATGTCGAGCAACATAATCTGTACAATCGCGCCGAGAAAAGAGTGCACATTGGTTTTATGCTCTTCTTCGCCGCCTTCAATGGTTTCATGAATTTCCATGCTGGATTTCCACAGCAGGAACAAACCACCAAGCAGCAGAATAAGGTCGCGTGCCGAGAAAGCATGGCCCATTAGGGTAAATAAAGGATCGGTCAGTTTTGCCACCCAGGCGATAGATGCCAGCAAACCGAGGCGCATTAACATTGCGCCCATCAAACCGAGGCGGCGCGCGTTGGCTTGCTGATTTTTAGGCAGTTTTGCGACAACTAATGACAGGAAGATAATGTTATCAATACCCAACACCACTTCAAGAATGGTCAGGGTTCCCAGTGCCAGCCAGGCATTGGGATCGGCAATCCAGTCAAACATGCTTACATTCAATCCTAAACGAAAAGTAAACGGCGATTATACGCATCCAGTTTGCGTCGCACGCAAAAAAATATGTCATTTCCGTTAATTCACTAAAAATTCACAACAAAAAGTGTCGCGCCAGCAGCGGTCCCGTGAAGCTTTTTTTCAGATAGAAGCCGCGTGGGAGTGTCAGAATTGGCTGACCTTGTTCGCCAATGCCTTCCGTTAACGCTTTATTATTGGCCGCTTTTGGGCGGATTTGCAGCCAGGCGCCATGACGTGCAGTGATACGTTCGACCTGGCCCAGCACAATCATATCCATTAACTCTTCCCAGTCCTGGCGCAGCATATTGTCCTCTTCCGGGTCAGGGCTCCACAGCAGCGGTGCGCCTACACGCCGCTCACCTAACGGAATCTCGCGCTCGCCTTCGACCGGAATCCACAACACGCGCGCCAGCTTGTGACGAACGTGGCTGGTTTGCCAGGTTACGCCGCTGTTACCGGTGAGCGGAGCCACGCAAACAAATGTGGTTTCCAGCGGTTTGCCAGAGGCATCAACCGGGATAGTTTTGAGTTCAATGCCGAGATGGGCGAAATCCTGCTCAGCTTTACTTCCTGCGCTGGCGCCAAGGTGACGCTCCAGCAACGTACCCACCCAGCCTTTATCGCGTTTAAGGTTAGCAGGCAGGGGTAAACCCGCTTTTATCGCCAGCGCTTTGAGCGTCAAACCCGCTAAAGACTGCGCACGTGCCAGCAGAATGGATTCATCTTCAGGCGGCCCTGGAAGGTGGCTCATGGTGATAACTCGTATTGATTAAAAAATGAACAGCTTCTGACGTCAGATTTTTTCCACAGAAAATAGCTGTGCGTAGAACGCATAATAGCATGATAGATCATGCTTTTTTTCTGCATTATTTTTACAGAGGCAATCTTACGTTTAAGGTTATCCCCGGTTGCTATCAACAATGAACAGGATCTTAAGCCCGGTTATCCACAGAAAAGTGGGATAACCGCACGTTAACGCAGACACTGGTTCCATTTACAGCCTTGACTCTTGCTTTTATTAACAGATTTTGACCACTCTGGCCTAAGGATGAACACTTCTCTGTGGATAAAAAGCCTGGTGGTGGATCTTTCGCCATATACAAAGGCAACGCTGTTTTGCAAAGTGAAAACGTATTCCTATGGCTCCGTCTTATTAAATTAATATCAATAAAATCAAAAGGTAATAAAATTGATGGGTTGAAATAGCTAAGAATCGTCTTACGATGTTATTCAGTTAACTCCCGCGTTCTGCACAAAGCTATCCACAGAAAAGGTGAATAAGATCGTTCTTTTAATCCTTAATTGTTCATAACTTGGCGCTGCGTGATAAGTTATCCTCTTATTAATCCATTTATACCCTCCTAATCCAGTGGTTTACCGCCTGTAAGGAGTGTGAAACAATCAGGCTATTCAAATTTAGCTTTGAGGTAGTCCGGTGATCGATGATGATGGCTACCGCCCGAATGTTGGTATCGTAATTTGTAACAGGCAGGGACAAGTGTTATGGGCCAGGCGCTTTGGACAGCACTCCTGGCAATTTCCTCAGGGAGGCATCAATCCCGGTGAAAACCCCGAACAGGCTATGTATCGCGAGCTGTTCGAAGAAGTGGGGCTACACCGTAAAGATGTTCGAATACTTGCATCTACCCGTAACTGGTTGCGCTACAAGTTGCCAAAACGTTTGGTGCGTTGGGACACAAAGCCGGTATGTATCGGCCAGAAACAAAAGTGGTTTCTTCTGCAGTTGATGTGTAATGACGCGGATATTAATGTTCAGCACAGCAGCACGCCGGAATTTGATGGCTGGCGCTGGGTGAGCTTTTGGTATCCGGTGCGTCAGGTAGTCTCCTTCAAACGCGACGTTTATCGCCGTGTAATGAAGGAATTCGCTGGCGTGGTGATGTCTATGCAGGAGAGTGCGGGGCAGCGAAATAATCCTGCTCATCGACGTAAAAGAGGATAGGCCACGCCCTTTATGCTCATTCAGTTGCGCGAAATAGTAGAAAAAGTGGCGAGTGCACCGCGTCTGAATGAAGCACTCGACATTCTGGTTAATGAGATCTGTCTGGCGATGGAAACGGAAGTCTGTTCCGTTTACCTCGCCGATCACGATCGTCGCTGCTATTACCTGATGGCGACGCGTGGGCTCAAAAAGCCGCGCGGTCTTACGGTAAAACTGGCTTTCGACGAAGGCATTGTTGGGCTGGTCGGGCGTTTAGCCGAACCCATCAACCTCGCGGATGCGCAAAGTCATCCCAGCTTTAAATACATTCCCGCCGTCAAAGAAGAGCGCTATCGCTCGTTTCTCGGTGTGCCGATTATCAGCCGTCGCCAGTTGCTTGGCGTGCTGGTGGTGCAGCAGCGTGAACATCGTCAGTTCGACGAAAGCGAAGAATCGTTTCTCGTCACGCTGGCCACTCAAATGGCGGCACTGCTGTCACAATCGCAACTCAGTCAACTGTTTGGCCAGTTTCGCCAGGCACGGGTGAAGGCCATTGCCGCTGCGCCCGGCGTTGCTGTCGCACCGGGCTGGGTCGATGAAACCCAGCCGCTTCTTGATCAGGTTTCTGCTGCTTCAACATTAGATACCCAACGTGAACGCGAGCGTTTATCGCTGGCAATGAGTGAAGCTGCCAGCGAATTTCGTCGTTTCAGTAAGCGATTTACCGCCAGCGTGCAAAAAGAGAGCGCGGCGATTTTCGATCTCTATTCGCATCTGCTGACCGATGCGCGCCTGAAAAATGATCTGTTTGCAGAGATCGAACGGGGATCGGTCGCGGAATGGGCGGTGAAAACGGTCATCGAAAAGTTTGCTGAACAGTTCGCCAGTCTGACTGACAGCTATTTACGTGAGCGTGCGGGTGATTTACGCGTGTTAGGCCAGCGCCTGCTGTTTCATCTCGACGATTCGCTGGTTGGCACCAATGCCTGGCCGGAACGTTTCGTGTTGGTGGCCGACGAACTTACCGCCACCACTTTAGCCGAATTGCCGCAAGAACGCCTTGCTGGTGTGGTGGTGCGCGACGGCGCAGCCAATTCACACGCTGCCATTTTGACGCGTGCAATGGGCGTCCCGACCGTGATGGGCGCGGATATTCAACCGCATCAGCTCAACAAACGTTTATTGATCGTCGATGGCTATCGGGGCGAGCTATTGATCGATCCCGAACCGGTACTGGTTCAGGAGTATCAACGGCTGATCAGCGAAGAAAACGCGCTGAGCAAGATGGCTGAAGGCGTGGTTGATCAACCCGGTGAATTGAAGAGCGGCGAGCGCGTACAGGTAATGCTGAACGCGGGTCTGAGCCCGGAGCATGAACAAGCGCTGGGCAGCTGGGTAGACGGTATTGGGCTGTATCGCACCGAAATTCCTTTTATGCTGCAAAACGGCTTCCCTTCTGAAGAGGAGCAGGTTGCGCAGTATCAGGGGATGTTGCAGCTGTTTCACAATAAGCCAGTGACGCTACGTACGCTGGATGTCGGCGCAGACAAGCAACTACCCTACATGCCGATCAGTGAAGAGAATCCGTGCCTGGGCTGGCGTGGCATTCGCCTGACGCTCGATCAGCCAGAGATTTTTCTGGTGCAGGTGCGCGCCATGCTGCGTGCCAACGCGGCGTCCGGTAACCTCAGCATTTTATTGCCGATGATCAGCCATATTGATGAGATCGACGATGCAAAACGCCTTATCGAGCGTGCCGGGCGTGAAGTTGAAGAGATGCTGGGATACGCCATTCCCAAAACGCGTATTGGTGTGATGATTGAAGTCCCATCAATGCTGTTTATGATCCCTCATCTGGCATCGCGGGTAGATTTTATCTCTGTCGGCACCAATGATTTAACGCAATATTTGCTGGCGGTTGATCGCAACAATACGCGCGTCGCAAACCTTTATGATCCGCTGCATCCGGCGATGCTGCACGCTCTGCAATCTATCGCACAGGAAGCCCGTTTGGCGAAGCTGGAGTTATGTCTGTGTGGTGAAATGGCTGGCGATCCAATGTGTGTCGCGCTGCTGGTTGGGATGGGTTACCACCATCTCAGCATGAACGGTAAAAACGTCCCGCGGGTGAAATATCTGTTGCGCCATCTTGATCGTGAAGAAGCGCAAAAACTCAGTGAACAAGGGTTAAAGGCGCATACCGCAACCGAAGTGCGTCATTTAGTCTCGGCATTTATGGAACGGCGTGGTTTAGGTGGCCTGATTCGTGGCGGACGCTAACCGTAAACAGGGTTTACATTTCCGTGCCAACTCGCAAAACCGGCTGTGCTATTATGCGCGGCTTTTACTTTATGTGCCTGTCGCCCGCTTTTTCAGGGCTGAAAAATGAACGGTGAATGATGAATAACGGCTATATCGCATTTCCTCAATTCGATCCGGTGATCTTCTCCATCGGACCGATTTCGCTTCACTGGTACGGATTGATGTATCTGGTGGGCTTTATCTTCGCAATGTGGCTGGCTGTACGTCGTGCTAACAAGCCGGGTAGTGGCTGGAAAAAAGAGGAAGTGGAAAACCTGCTATATGCCGGTTTCCTGGGGGTATTCCTCGGAGGACGCATCGGTTACGTGCTGTTTTATAACCTACCGCTATTTCTTGAAAATCCGCTCTATCTGTTTAAGGTCTGGGATGGCGGCATGTCGTTCCACGGTGGTCTGATTGGCGTAATTCTGGTGATGTTGTGGTTTGCGCATCGTACTAAGCGAACGTTCTTCCAGGTCTCTGATTTTATTGCTCCCCTGATCCCATTTGGCTTAGGGGCCGGTCGCCTCGGTAATTTCATTAATGGCGAGCTGTGGGGACGCGTAGCCCCGGACTTCCCTTTTGCCATGCTCTTCCCTGGTTCCCGCAGTGAAGATCTGGCGCTGGCCGCGAATAATCCGTTATATCAGTCGATTATGAACGCGGCGAACAATCCCTACGGTGTCCTGCCACGTCATCCTTCGCAGCTGTATGAACTGGTACTTGAAGGGGTGGTGCTGTTCATCATCCTTAACCTCTTTATTCGTAAGCCACGTCCGATGGGCAGCGTGTCAGGCTTGTTCCTGATTGGCTATGGTGCTTTCCGCATTATCGTGGAGTTTTTTCGCCAGCCGGATGCGCAGCTTGGCCTGTTCGATGGGGGGATCAGCATGGGACAAATCCTCTCCATCCCGATGATTATCGCCGGTATTATTATGATGATTTGGGCGTACCGCCGTCGCCCTCAGCAGCAGCTTCGTGAGGAAAAATGAAACAGTATCTGGACCTGATGCAACATGTGCTGAATGAAGGCACGCCAAAAGCTGACCGTACCGGCACTGGCACGCTTTCAATTTTTGGCCACCAGATGCGTTTCAATCTGCAAGACGGCTTTCCGCTGGTGACCACTAAAAAGTGCCATCTTCGCTCCATCATTCATGAACTGCTGTGGTTTCTGCAGGGTGACACCAATATTGGTTATCTCAAAGAGAACAGGGTTTCGATTTGGGATGAGTGGGCTGATGAGAACGGCGATCTCGGGCCGGTTTACGGTAAGCAGTGGCGCAGTTGGGGAACCGCCCACGGTGAAGAGATCGATCAGATCACCAGGGTGGTTGAGCAGCTAAAAAGCGATCCTGACTCGCGGCGTATTATCGTTTCGGCGTGGAACGTCGGCGAGCTGGATCACATGGCGCTGGCGCCTTGCCATGCTTTTTTCCAGTTCTATGTAGCAGACGGAAAATTATCGTGTCAGCTATACCAGCGCTCGTGTGATGTCTTTCTCGGTCTGCCATTTAACATTGCCAGCTATGCGCTGCTGGTGCATATGATCGCACAGCAGTGTGATCTGGCAGTGGGTGATTTCGTCTGGACCGGTGGCGATACGCATCTGTACAGTAATCATCTGGAACAGGCGCGCTTACAGTTAAGCCGTGAACCGCGTCCGCTGCCGAAGCTGGTGATCAAGCGTAAACCGGCTTCCCTCTTCGATTATCAGTTCGATGACTTCGACATTGAAGGTTACGATCCGCATCCCGCGATTAAAGCGCCTGTCGCCATTTAAATCTTAACAGCGGCAACCAGAGCCCCGGCTGTGTTTTACACGCCGGGGCTTTTTTAATACATCTCCTTTTGTGAGCCTGCTCGCAGCGTTATGTGGTTAGCGGTGATCCCGTCAATAAGATTGCGAGGCTTTACCCGACACGCTACAAACACGGTTGTTCAGTTACCGGTTAACACGCAAGCTGCCGCAATGAAAACGCAAACTTCACATGGCTTTACGCTACCAGAACTGCTGTTCGTTATGGTGATTGCGGGCATTCTCAGCATCGGCGCGTTGCAGGGCTGGCAGCGTTGGCAGCAACGCCAGCAATTACGAGACACCGCGCAGCAGTTGCAGGGTTTTCTGCAGCGCTTACGGGCGCAGGCGAACTGGCATAATCGCGATCTGATTTTATGGTCTCGCACGGAGACCCCCTGGTGTATTGGCAGCGGACCCAGGCCTACCGAAAAGTGTACTGAGGGCAAACGGCTGCACTTTGTCACACCCAACAGCCAGGTAAAATTGTTCGGTATCCGTGGTGAACCCGGCTTTTATGGGCGACGAAATATGGCGAAGGCAGGCAGCATTGAAATAGGTAATGAAGCGGGGCGGTTACGATTAATCATCTCGGCCCGAGCGCGTATCCGCGTATGTCAGCCAGACGAGAGGGGCTGTGAATGAAAATAGCCGGATTCAGTCTGCTGGAGATGCTTATCGCAATGGCGATAAGCGCCGTGCTGATGATAAGTGCTGGCCGTTTTCTGCCGCTATTGCTGGGCGAGAACCTCAAATTGCAGCAGCGAGTGCAGTTGCGTCAAGAACTAGCACAGTTGATGTCAACGCTGGAGAAGGCGGTACGGCGGGCAGGTTATTGCAACGGTGATTGTGGCAGCAACGCGCTTATCCTATCCAGTAACTGTTTACTGGTGCGCTGGGATGAGAACAGTAATGGCAAATGGGAAGCGATTGATCACAGCGAAAGCGATCATTATGGGTATCGTCTGCGGCAAAACCAGCTGGAAATGCAGCGCGGGGTGAATACCTGTAGCGGTAACGGCTGGGAGCGCCTTTCTGATCCTGCATTTCTTACGATAGAAACATTCAGCGTGGCCCAGGCGGGCTCGCTGATAAAACTGCTGCTGAAAGGGCGTGCCGGATCCTGGAGCGAAACGCTGGAGAGTTGGGTTGAAGGTGAAAATCTGTGAAACAGCATGGCAATAGCGCGCTGGGCATGGTGTTGATGATTTTGCTAATGGGTAGTCTCACACTGCATACCAGCCGGGAAATGTTGGGACAGGGAATGACGCTGGTGGCAGATGAACAGCACTTTATACAGCATTTCTGGCGTGCGCAGTCTGCGCTGCAATGGGGGTTGAAACTGAACTGGCCCGCCACGGAAACGCTGTCTTGCCAGCAGGAAAACAAGGCCGGTTGGCGCAGTTGCTTACAGCGGGGTGAAAATGGAAAAGGGCTACTCAAAGGCGAAGCCAGCGGCAGTGGAATGGCGCTGTGGCATTGGGTTTCAACCCAGGATAATCGTATTCAGGCGTTGCCCCATGGCTGGATTGATTATTGCCCACAGTCGAAACCTGAATTATGTCCGTAAGGCAGCGGGATTTAGTCTGCCAGAAGCGTTATTCGCTCTGCTGTTAATGGCGTTAAGCAGTAGTGCACTGTTGCAGTATCATCGCGTGTTAGGTCTTGGTTTTAGTCAGCAATGGCAACAGCGCGAAGCCTGGCGCGTCGCCGAACAGCGCTTAACAGGGCGGGAAGTGACAGGCTGGCAAAGCGTCTTACAGCGTAGCAGTGGGCCTGACGGCTGTACGCTGGAGCGTGTGGAAGTCAGCGGGCCGCATCAGCGATCCGCTACCTTGTCGCGATTGCGCTGTTAAAGTGGACGATACGCAGGCAAATTGTCCTCTTTATATGGGCATCAGCCGTGATACGCGGTAAAGTTACCGGGCCGCTTTTGATACGCTATTCAATCATTACCGCAGCAGAAATACCTTGTTTCACCATCAGGAGTTTTCATGTTTCACGTTTATCACTCTAATCAACTTGAATTATTGAAGACTCTGGCGGCTACAGTAATTAAACGTTCCCCTCTTGCCGATCCCTTTGCTGCTGAAATGGTCCTGGTGCAAAGCCCAGGTATGGCGCAATGGCTGCAAATGGAACTGGCGCAAACGTTCGGCATTGCAGCAAATATTGCGTTCCCGCTGCCCGCCAGCTTTATCTGGGAAATGTTTGTAAGCGTACTGCCGGACATCCCGGTTGAAAGTGCCTTTAGCAAAGCCAGCATGAGCTGGAAACTGATGCACCGTTTGCCGGTTTTACTGGAACAAGATGAATTTATTTCGCTACGCCACTATCTCAATGATGACGCAGACAAACGCAAACTGTTTCAACTGAGTTCGCGTATAGCGGACCTGTACGATCAGTATCTGGTATATCGCGCTGACTGGTTAAATCGCTGGGAGCACGGCGAACTGATCGAAGGTTTAGGTGATGCTCAGCAGTGGCAGGCGGCGCTGTGGCGCGATCTGGTCACCTACACGGAAGCGCTGGGCCAGCCGAAATGGCACCGTGCCAATCTGTATGCACGCTTTATCGAAACGCTGGAAACCGCAGAAAGCCCTCCGAAAAACCTGCCTGAACGCGTTTTTATTTGTGGTATTTCTGCTTTGCCTCCGGTGTATTTGCAGGCATTACAGGCGCTGAGTCGCCATGTAGAAATCCATCTGCTGTTCACTAATCCTTGCCGCGATTATTGGGGCGATATTCAGGATTATGCTTTTCTGGCGAAGTTGCAGAGTCGCCAGCGTCGCCGACATGATGCAGACGAGGCGCGGGGCTTATTTCGCGATACAGCACAGGCGCCTGCACTTTTTAATGTCTCGGGTGAGCAGCAACTTACAAATCCGCTGCTGGCATCCTGGGGGAAGCTTGGGCGCGATAATCTTTTCCTGCTCAGCCAAATGGAAGCAAACGACGACATTGACGCTTTCGTTGAGGTTGAGGAAGACAATGTGCTGCATTGCATTCAGTACGATCTGCTTAATCTACAGGATAAGGCCATTATCGGTCTGAATGCTGAAGAGCTGGCCTACAGCGGCAACAAACGCAGACTCGATCCTGAAGATCGCTCCATCTCGATTCAGATCTGTCACAGCGCCCAGCGTGAAGTCGAAGTACTACAGGATCATCTGCTGGCGCTAATGGAAGCCGAGCCACACCTTAAAGCCCGCGATATTATCGTGATGGTGGCAGACATTGACAGTTACGCACCGTTTATTCAGGCGGTATTTACTAACGCACCGCCCGAACGTCATTTGCCGTTTGCCATTTCAGACCGTCGCGCCAGCCAGGCGCATCCGGCAATAGTCGCCTTCCTTCATTTACTGGCGCTGCC
Source organism: Mixta mediterraneensis (assembly GCF_030283135.1). Lineage (NCBI taxonomy): Bacteria > Pseudomonadati > Pseudomonadota > Gammaproteobacteria > Enterobacterales > Erwiniaceae > Mixta > Mixta mediterraneensis. Next base: position 97,349 of record NZ_JASUAZ010000003.1, read on the forward strand.
GGACAGCCGTTTTGTTTCAGAAGATATCCTGGCGCTGTTGGATGTGCCGGCGCTGGCCACGCATTTTTCTATTGATGAAAGCGGATTACGGCTATTGCGGCGCTGGGTCAGTGAATCAGGCGTACGCTGGGGCCTGGATGATGCCAGCGTCGAGGCGCTTTCACTGCCGATTACTGGCCAACATACCTGGCGCTTTGGCTTGCAACGTATGCTATTGGGCTATGCGATGGAGAGCCATAACGGTGACTGGGAAGGTATCTTACCTTATGACGAGTCCAGCGGGCTGGTGGGTGAACTGGCCGGGCATTTAGCTGAGTTGCTGGCACGATTGAATCACTGGCGTGAAGCACTGGCGCAGGCTCGTTCTTTAGACGCGTGGTTGCCGCTGTGTCGCGAACTTATTAACGCCTTTTTCAGCGCCGATACTGAAGCTGAAGCCGCATTGCTGTTGGTTGAAGAGCAGTGGAAACAGTTGATCGAATATGGCATAGATGCGCAATTTGATGAAGCGATCCCGGTGACGCTGCTGCGCGACGCTCTGCGAGGGCGGCTCGATCAGCAACGTATCAGCCAGCGCTTTCTGGCCGGGCCGATTAACTTCTGTACGTTAATGCCGATGCGGTCTATCCCCTTCAAAGTGGTTTGTCTGCTGGGAATGAATGACGGCGTTTATCCGCGTACGCTGGCACCGCTCGGGTTTGACCTGATGCAACAGCATATGCGTAAGGGTGATCGTAGCCGCCGCGATGACGATCGCTATCTGTTTCTGGAAGCATTAATATCGGCGCAGCACCAGCTTTACATCAGCTATATTGGCCGTGCGATTCAGGATAATACGGAACGCTATCCCTCCGTGCTGGTCACAGAACTGCTGGAATACATTGGGCAGAGTTTTTATCTGCCAGGCGATGAACAGTGTGAGTTGGATGAAAGCGCCGGGCGCGTGCGCATGCATCTTGAACAGCTTCATAGTCGCATGCCATTTGCCGTCGAAAATTTCCAGCCAGCTTCACGTACACAAAGTTTCGCCCGTGAATGGTTGCCTGCTGCGTTAGGCAAAGGCCATCCCCAACCCGACTTTGTTCAGCCGCTGGACGTTCCCGAGCTGGAATCGCTGACGCTAGATGCGTTTTTACGCTTCTGGCGTCACCCGGTACGTGCCTGGTTTCACCAGCGCCTGGGAGTGAGTTTTTGGCTGGAAGATAGCGAACTACCAGACACCGAGCCATTTGCGCTTGACAGCCTGGAACGCTATCAAATCAACGCTGAGTTACTCAATGCGTTGATTGAGGGCGATGATACACAGCGGCTTTATGCACGTCATCGTGCGGCAGGTAACCTGCCATATGGCGCGTTTGGCGAACTGTTCTGGCAAGCGCAGCATGAAGAGATGCAGGAAGTCGCGGCTGAGGTTTCTGCTGAGCGTAGCGACGGAGAAAGCTGGGAAATTAATCTGCAACCCGGCAACGTCACCTTAACCGGCTGGCTGTCACAGGTGCAGAGCGATGGCCTGCTGCGCTGGCGTCCTGGCGTGCTCAATATGAATGATGGTTTGCTATTGTGGCTGGAGCATCTGGTGTATTGCGCTTTAGGGGGAACGGGAGCCAGCCGAATGTATGGGCGAAAACATAGCCGCTGGCATTTCCCGTCTATAGATCAGGATGCGGCATTAGAAACGCTGAAGAAATATGTCGAAGGCTTTCGACAGGGTATGGGGCAGCCGTTAATGTTGCTCAACAAAAGCGGGGGGGCCTGGTTAGAAGCCAGTTACGACAAAAAAACGCAGCAGCTGTTAACCGATGATGTTACCCAACTGAAGGCGCGTAATAAATTGCTGCAGGCATGGCAGGGCGGTTATCAGCAGGAGGGAGAAGGTAGCGATCCCTATTTGCAGCGTCTGTGCCGGGTATTAGATGAAACGCAGTTACAACAAATCACTGAGGCCGCAACGCAATGGTACCTGCCGGTGTTACAGGCCCATCAGGATGATGAATAGCAGGCCAGAGAGCGTATCCGTTTGATGGCTAAACAGTAGAAACAGTAAAAAGCTTGCTGTACTTCAGCTACGTGTGCTTGCACCGTGGCTTCCTGGGTAATAAGGGGTTTACATGCGTACACACGCACGCTGGTTGGCGGCGGTTTTGTTTAGCCTGGTGACGTTTCACGTACTGGCGCAGGTAAAATCGGGCTGGCAGCCAGTCAATGACACCATTCACAAAAGTGAACACGATCCACGTCAGTATCAGGCAATAACGCTCGACAATGGCATGACTGTTCTGCTGGTCTCTGATAGCGGCGCCCCGAAATCACTGGCGGCGTTAACCTTACCTATTGGTTCACTGGACGATCCTGATCAGCAGCTGGGTTTAGCCCACTATCTTGAGCATATGGTATTGATGGGCTCGAAACATTATCCCCAGCCCGATAACCTTGCGGAGTTTCTCAAGAAGCATGGTGGCAGCCACAATGCCAGCACCGCGTCGTATCGCACCGCATTTTATCTGGAGGTTGAAAACGACTCGCTGGAACCTGCCGTAGATCGTCTGGCGGACGCGGTGGCAGCACCGTTGCTTGACCCGGTAAATGCCGATCGCGAACGGCACGCGGTGAATGCGGAGCTGACAATGGCGCGCTCGCGTGATGGTTTACGTATGGCGCAGGTTGGCGCGGAAACGCTGAACCCAGCCCACCCGGGCTCGCGCTTTTCGGGCGGTAATCTGGATACTCTGAAAGATAAACCTGCTAGCAAGCTGCATCAGGCGCTGACAAACTTCTATCAGACTTACTATTCAGCCAACCTGATGAAAGCGGTGATTTACAGTAATAAGCCGCTGAAGGAAATGGCTGCGATTGCGACGAAAACCTTCGGGCGTGTTTCGAATCATAACGCCAGCGTTCCAGCCATTAACGTGCCGGTGGTGACGGAGGCACAGCAGGGTATCATTATTCACTACGTACCCGCGCAACCGCGTAAGCAGCTAAAAGTTGAATTCCGCATTGCTAATAACAGCGATCGCTTTCGCAGCAAAACCGATACGCTAATCAGTTATCTGCTTAGCAACCGCAGCAAAAATACCTTAACCGACTGGCTGCAAAAACAAGGTTTAGCAGACGACGTTAATGCGGGCGCAGACCCCATGACCGATCGTAACAGCGGCGTATTTGCTATTACGGTATCGTTGACTGACAAAGGTCTGGCGCAGCGTGACGACGTGGTTGCGGCCATATTTAGCTACATCAATATGCTGCGTGAGAAGGGCATTGATAAACGCTATTTTGATGAAGTGTCGCATGTATTGGCTCTGGATTTCCGTTATCCCTCGATCAGTCGTGACATGGACTACATCGAGTGGCTAGCCGATACCATGCTGCGTGTGCCTGTTGAGCATACATTAGATGCGCCTTATTTAGCGGATGACTACGATCCCGCTGCGATAAAAGCGCGCCTTGACGGCATGACGCCGGAGAAAGCGCGAATTTGGTACATCAGCCCACAGGAGCCGCATAATAAGCAGGCTTACTTTGTTAATGCGCCTTATCAGGTCGATTCTGTTAAGCAGCAGACTTTTGCCGACTGGCAGCAGCGTGCCAGTAAGATTCAGCTTTCCATGCCGGTTCTTAACCCCTACATACCCGATGATTTCACCTTAATCGCTGATGACGGGAAAAAATATAACCATCCGGTGAAGCTGGAAAATAATTACGGGATGCGGATCTACTGGATGCCGAGCCAGTACTACGCCAGTGAACCGAAAGCCACCATCACGCTGGCATTGCGAAACAAGCAGGCGATCAGCAATGCGCGCCAGCAGGTTCTGTTTGGTCTGAATGACTATCTCTCCAGCCTGGCGCTGGATGAGCTGAACTCACAGGCGTCTGTGGGCGGCATTAGTTTCTCCACTGGTGAAAATGATGGCCTGATATTTAGCGCCAGCGGCTTTACTCAGCGTTTACCGACCTTATTGAAAAAGCTGGTAGAGAAATATTCAACATTTCAGCCGAACGAACAGCAGCTTGAGCAGGCGAAATCCTGGTATCTGGAACGTCTGGAGGCAGCAGAGAAAGGTAAAGCTTTTGAACAGGCGATTCAGCCCATGCAAATGCTGTCGCAACTGCCATATACCCAGCGCGAAACGCGTCGCAAACTGGTGAGTGCGATGACGCTGAAAGAGGTGGTAACTTACCGTGATAACTTGATTCGCAATGCCACGCCAGAAATGATGGTGCTGGGTAATCTAAGTGCTGACAGCGTGACGCAACTGGGGCGCGATCTGAAGCAGCAGATGCAAAGCGACGGTTCGCAGTACTGGCACAGTAAGTTCGTGACGTTTGACAAGCCGATCAAAGCCAACCTGCAACAAACGGGCAGTAGCACTGACTCAGCGCTGGCGGCGCTCTATATTCCGCTTGGTTACGGCGAATATCAGAGCATGGCAAACAGCTCAATGCTGAGCCAAATTATCCAGCCGTGGTTCTACAACCAGCTGCGTACCGAAGAACAGCTCGGTTATGCGGTATTTGCCTTTCAAATGCCGGTGGGAAGGCAGTGGGGGATCGGCTTCTTACTGCAAAGTAACAGCAAGCAGCCCGCCTATCTATTGCAGCGCTACCAGGCATTTTATCCGCAAGCGGAAAAGCGCTTGCGTGACATGAGCAAGCAAGACTTTTCGCAATATCAGCAGGCAATGATCAATGAGTTGCAACAGCATCCCCAAACGCTGGATGAAGAAGCGACACGCTACAGTCATGATTTTGATCGTCAAAACTATGCCTTCGATACCCGGCAAAAAATTATTGAGCAGATTCAGCAGTTAACCGCTTCTGGCCTGGCGGACTTTTTCCACCAGGCAGTGATGCGTAAAAATGGCATGGTCATGACATCGCAAATTGCCGGTAGCGGAGAAGCCAAAACAGAATTCGCTCATTTACCGGGCTGGAAAACCTGGAATGAAGTGGCGAAACTGCAACAGTCGCTGCCGGTGAAGAGTGAGACACAATGACGCAGCCACGCCCCGAACCATTAAATCCACTGACGTTGCCGCTACGAGGCGAGCGGTTGATAGAGGCGTCAGCGGGAACCGGAAAAACCTTTACTATCGGTTTGCTCTATTTGCGTTTGTTATTAGGACTTGGCGAAGAGAATGCCTATAGCCGACCGCTATCGGTAGAAGAAATTCTCGTCGTGACCTTTACCGAAGCCGCCACCGCCGAACTGCGTGGGCGTATTCGCGATAACATTCACCAGCTGCGGCTGGCCTGCGTGCGTGGCACAAGCAGCAATCCGATGCTGCAAACATTGCTTGAGCAGATCCCCGATCTGGCGCAGGCTGCCTCGCAGCTGCTGGCAGCTGAACGGCAAATGGATGAGGCGGCCATTTTTACCATTCATGGTTTCTGCCAGCGGATGCTTAACCTGAATGCTTTCGAGTCGGGCATGTTATTTGAACAGGAGCTGATCGAGGATGAACAGGCGCTGTTAAAACAGTCGGCTGCCGATTTCTGGCGTCGGCATTGTTATCCTTTGTCACTGGATATCGCCCGGGTCATTGCGGCGGAGTGGAGCAGCCCCGACCATTTGCTGACCACGCTGCGCCCGTGGTTGCAAGGGGAAACGCCCACGCTTAAGCGTCCACCGGCTGCTGAAGAAACCCTGGCATCGCGTCATGCCAGTAATCTTGCCCGCATAGCGGAAATTAAGCAGCAATGGCAGGCGTTGAGTAGCGATATAGAAGGGATTATTGCTAACTCAGGTGTCGATAAACGCAGCTACAGTAGCAAGCATCTGCCTAACTGGATCAGTAAAGTCTCTCAATGGGTGACCAGTGAAACACTGGATTATCAGCCGCCAAAAGAGCTGGAGCGTTTTGGTCAGCAGGTTCTGGTTGAGAAAACTAAAAAAGGCGAGACACCAAGCCATGCACTGTTTGAAGCGATTGATGCGTTCCTTGCCGAACCGCTGTCGCTTCGCGATGTGGTTATTTCTCAGGCACTGACTGAAGTACGTGAAGTGGTGCAGCGCGAGAAGCGCCTGCGTGCGCTCCTTGGGTTTGACGATCTGCTGAGCAAGCTGGATGAGGCATTGCAGCAGCCCGGCGGCGCGCTACTGGCCGAAACGATTCGGACGCGTTTTCCGGTAGCATTGATTGATGAATTCCAGGACACCGATCCGCAGCAATATCGTATCTTCCGCGCGCTGTATATCAATCAACCGGAACAGGCATTGCTGCTGATTGGCGACCCTAAGCAGGCGATTTACGCTTTTCGCGGCGCTGATATTTTTACTTATCTACGCGCACGTAATGAAGTCAGTGCTCACTACACTCTTGACACAAACTGGCGCTCTTCACCGGCAATGGTAGAAAGCGTCAACCGGTTATTTTCCCAGGTTGATGCACCGTTTCTGTTCTCTGCTATCCCTTTTTTAGCGGTAAACCCCGCGCCGCCGAATCAAAATTTAAATCTGGTTTTCAACCATCAGCCACAACCCGCGCTGCGCTTTTGGTTACAACCCGGCGATGGGGTGGGTGTAAGTGATTACCAACAATTTATGGCGCAGCAGTGTGCGTCTGACATCAGCCGTTGGTTATTGGCAGGGCAACAAGGGCGTGCGCAGCTTGGCAAAGGCGATGCGCTGCGTAATGTGCAGGCATCTGACATTACGGTGCTGGTGCGCAGCCGCAATGAAGCCAATGTGATTCGCGATGCGCTGAATGCATTGTCGATTCCCTCCGTCTATCTTTCCAGCCGCGATAGCGTTTATACCACCCCGGAAGCACGTGAACTGCTGTGGCTGTTGCAGGCTATTCAGGCCCCTGAGCAGGAGCGCCTGTTGCGTAGCGCACTGGCCACCTCTGTTTTCGCCATTGATGCCGCTACGCTGGACGCGCTAAGCCAGAATGAGCGCGAATGGGATGCGCTGGTTGAGCAGTTTGCCGCATGGCAGCAGCTTTGGCAGCAGCGAGGCATTCTGCCCATGCTACGCGACGTAATGATCAAGCGTCAGTTAGCGGAAAACATGCTGGCCTCAGAAAACGGTGAGCGCAGGCTGACGGATTTAATGCATCTGGGCGAACTATTGCAGGAAGCGGCGATACAACTTGATAGCCCACATGCGTTGGTGCGCTTTCTTGCTCAGCAAATTGCACGGCCTAACAGTCAGGCCGCGAATCAGCAACTTCGTCTGGAGAGCGATCGTCATCTGGTGCAGATCGTCACCATCCATAAATCGAAAGGGCTGCAATATCCGCTGGTCTGGCTACCGTTTGCCGCCGGTTTCCGTGAAGCGGCTAACGCGCTTTATCACGATCGCGAGAGTTTTATCGCGCTGCTGGATGTGCAGGGCGATGAGCAAAGTATGGAACTGGCAGAAGAAGAGCGGCTGGCGGAAGATTTACGTCTGCTTTATGTCGCATTAACGCGCTCGGTTTACCATTGCAGCGTCGGGATTGCGCCGTTAATTAAAGGGACGCGTAAAAAAGAAGGCGAAAGCGATCTGCATAAAAGTGCACTGGGTTATCTGGTACTGCGCGGCAAAGCGGCAGATGCCATACAGCTGAGCCAGTATTTGCATACTTTAAGCGGTGCAGGAATTGAACTTGTCACGGGCGAGTTGCAACCGGGTGAAGCCTGGCAAAATGGCTGGGTTTCTGACGAGGCACTAACTAGCCGCAGCGTGACGCGTGGGCTGGCAGACAGCTGGCGCGTAACCAGTTATTCAGGTTTACAGCAGCACAGTAGCTCGCCATTACTGGAGCTTATGCCGAGCTTTGATATTGATGCCGCAGGCGAAGAGGGCAGCGATGAAGCGCCAGCGCTGACACCGCATCATTTCCCGCGCGGTGCTGCACCCGGCACGTTTTTGCATGGCTTATTTGAATCCATTGACTTTGCGGAACCGCCTGACGACATCTGGCTGGAGGATCAGTTACAGCAGAATGGTTATTCTCTCGACTGGTTGCCGGTGATGAAGCAGTGGATGGAGCGCGTCCTGCACACGCCGCTGAACGATGGAAAACTGACGCTGGCAGCAATAAAAATGGAGCAGCGGCTGATCGAACTGGAGTTTTATTTGCCGATCAGTAATCTGCTGACCGCAACAGCACTGGATGCATTGCTGCGTCGCCACGATGCGCTGTCGCAACGGGCGCCCGCGCTGGATTTCCGCCAGGTCCAGGGAATGCTGAAAGGCTTTATCGATCTGGTGTTCCGCTGGCAGGGGAAATATTATCTGCTGGATTATAAATCGAACTGGCTGGGTAACAGCCATGCCGATTACACGCCACTGGCAATGGAACAGGCCATGATCGATCATCGCTACGACTTACAGTATCAGCTGTATACGCTGGCGCTGCATCGTTATCTCCGGCATCGCCTGCCTGATTATGATTATCAGCGCGATTTTGGTGGCGTGTTTTATCTGTTTCTGCGCGGCATGGATGGCAATTCACCTGGCAACGGTATCTTTGCCACCCGCCCTGGTGAAGCCTTTGTTGAAGAAATTGACGCGTTATTTGGCAATACCGGGGAGATGTCATGACTGAGATGATGTCATTACTCACGCAGGCAGTAGAAAAACGCCTGCTGCGTCCTTTAGATATTCAATTTGCCCGACTGCTGGCAGATGAGGCGCAACCCGCTTTATTACTGGCTGCGGCCTGTGTCAGCGCGGAAGCGGGCGAAGGACATGTCTGCCTGCCGCTGGTGAATCTGAGCGAAACCGGTCTGTTTGCCGGACGTCAGCCCGTCCTGGCCCAGGCGATCTGGCAAGCGGCGGGGGCACCGGAAAGCTGGTCTGAATGCCTGGCGAGCTGGAGCGCAGTGAGTGATGGCAGCCGGGTCACGCCATTAGTGCTGAGCCATCAGCGGCTTTACCTGCATCGCTTGTGGCAGAGTGAAGGGCAGGTTGCGACTTTCTTTTCGCTTCAGGATACCAGCGCGGTATTTGACGCGCATACAGCCAGTGAAGTACTCAATGACTTATTTGGTAATCAGCCGGACGACTGGCAAAAAATTGCGGCAGCGGTGGCGTTAACACGAAAAACTGCCGTGATCTCCGGTGGGCCAGGCACAGGTAAAACCACTACGGTGGCAAAATTACTGGCAGCGATGATTCGTCTGAACGACGGCGCCTTGCGTATCCAGCTCGCCGCGCCTACTGGTAAAGCGGCGGCACGCTTAACGGAATCCCTTGGCAAAGCCTTACAGGGATTATCTGTCAGCGACAAGGAGCGGGCACGTTTTCCCTCTGAAGCGACGACCTTACACCGCCTGTTAGGTGCGCAACCAGACACGCAACGCTTGCGCTACCACGCCGGAAACCGGCTGCATCTTGATGTGCTGGTGGTTGATGAAGCCTCTATGGTCGATCTGTCTATGATGGCAAAATTGATTGCCGCATTGCCGCTTCATGCGCGCGTTATTTTTCTCGGCGATCGCGATCAGCTGGCTTCCGTCGAAGCGGGGGCGGTGTTAGGTGATATTTGTCGCTGTAGCGAAAACGGCTACAGCCTGGCACGGGCTGAGCAGTTGGCATTACTGACCGGTTGCGCCCTGGAAGGAGTAGACCACCAGCAGGCACCTATGGTGCGTGACAGCATTTGCCTGCTGAGAAAAAGTTATCGTTTCGACGCGAAATCAGGCATTGGTCAGTTGGCGAGTGCGGTGAATCTGGGCGATATACAGCAGGTTGAGAAGGTGTTTGCTGCGGCGTTTGACGATATTCATTATCAAACGTTGGATAGTGGCGAAGCCTACCAACTGATGCTGAATGAGGTAGTACAAGGCTATCAGCCTTTCCTGCAACTGATTAAGCAAAACGCAGCGCCAGAGGAGATCATTGCGGCGTTTGGTCGTTATCAACTGCTGTGCGCATTACGCGATGGGCCTTTCGGCGTACAAGGATTAAACCAGCGCGTAGAGCAGCGATTAATACAGCTACAACGTATTCGCCGTCCCGTTACAGGCAGTCGCTGGTATCCGGGGCGTCCAGTGATGATTACTCGTAATGACAGCGCGCTCGGGCTGTTTAATGGCGACATCGGCATTACGCTGCGAGATGCAGAAAATCAGCTAAAAGTATTTTTTCCACTGCCGGATGGCTCTGTCAAAGCGGTTCAGCCCAGTCGTTTACCTTCGCATGAAACGGCGTGGGTCATGACCGTGCACAAATCGCAGGGGTCGGAATTTGAACATACGGCATTAGTCATGCCTGCTCAGTTTTTGCCGCTGCTAACCCGCGAACTGGTGTATACCGCTATCACGCGCGCGCGTAAACGGTTAACGCTTTATAGCGATCTCGGGATTTTTCAGCGGGCGGTTGCATTACAAACGCAGCGGCGCAGTGGCCTGGTGGAACGCCTTGCGGGCCTGACCTAAGCAAATAAATCGGGCGGCATCATTGCCGCCCGCATCGTGTTAAGTTAAATCGGCCATCAGCACTTTGGAACGACGCTGATAGTTGTACATCTCTTTCTTACTTTCCGGCAGTGATTCAATATCCACCGGCGTAAAGCCGCGTTCCTGGAACCAGTGGATACTACGCGTGGTGAGCACAAACAGCTTTTCCAGCCCCATCTGACGCGCCTGCAGCGCCACGCGTTGCAGCAGCATTTCGCCTCGTGACGAACTACGATAATCCGGGTGCACTGCGACGCAGGCCATTTCACCGATTTTTTCATCCATAAACGGATAAAGGGCGGCGCAGGCGATAGTCAAATTGTCGCGCTGAATAATCGTGAACTTATCGATTTCCATTTCCAGCTGTTCACGTGAACGACGTACCAGAATGCCTTGTTGTTCCAGCGGACGGATCAATTCAAGAATGCCGCCAATGTCATTGATGGTAGCGCGGCGGATCTGTTCCGCGGATTCCATCACGATTTGCGTGCCGATTCCGTCGCGTGAGAATAATTCCTGTAACAGCGCTCCGCTTTCCCGATAGCTAATCAAATGGCTGCGACGCACGCCGCTGCGGCAGGCTTTTACCGCGCCACGCAGGAAGCGGACGGTGCCGGAAAGGTAATCGCCTTCACGTTCAAACGCTTCAATACGCGCCTGGGCATCGTTAGGAAACAGCTCAGAGATAATATCGCCTTTGCTGTTGATGACGCCCTGCTCGGAGCAAAAGCCAATCATCTTTTCCGCTTTCAGTTTAATGGCTAACTGCGTGGCGACTTCTTCCGACGTCAGGTTAAAACTTTCACCGGTGACAGAAACTGCAACCGGGCCCAGCAAGACAATCGCGTCATTATCAAGCTGACGGTGAATGGCTTCTTCATCGATACGACGAATGCGTCCGCTGTGGCAATAGTCCACGCCAACGTCCACACCCAACGGCTGAGCAATAATAAAATTGCCGCTGACGACATTAATATGCGCGCCCTGCAGCGGAGTATTGTTAAGGCTCATCGAAAGGCGAGCGGTAATATCAAGCTGAAGGCGACCCGCCGCTTGTTTCACTAATTCGAGCGATTGCGCATCGGTAACCCGGGTAAACTTGTGATAAACCGGCTCCAGCTGGTGTTCTGCCAGGCTGGCATCAATCTGCGGACGGGCGCCATAGACCACCACCAGACGAATACCGAGGCTGTGCAAAAGGCTGATGTCGTTGATGATGGTCGGGAAGTTCTCATGCTCAATGGCTTCACCGCCGAGCATGATGACAAAGGTTTTATCCCGATGAGCATTGATATAGGGAACGGTATGGCGAAAACCCTGAACCAGTTCAGTACTACGTTCCTTCACGGCTAACCCTCAGTGAATGGTTATTCGAATTTTTTGTATTTTTATTCTTTTGTGAAGGTTATTGCAAGCGCTAATCCTGACGTTAATTTACGAATTTTTGCATGCCAAAGCCGCTAACAGCCTGCATTATTTGGAGTTTCCAGGATAACATCGCATCAGGGATTGGATAAAGTTTTCGCCACGCAATATTTAACTGGCGTTTTTTTAGACATTACACAGCAGCTGGAGCGGCATGTCCGAAGTTAATTCCTTATTTTCACGCAGACGATTTTTACAAGGTACGGGAGCATTACTGTTGTTGAGTGTCAGCCGTGTCGGCATGGCGGCAAACAGCCACATCGTTGCAGTGCGCATCTGGCCTTCCTCAACGTATTCCCGCATGACGCTGGAATCTAATGTTCCGCTTAAGTACAAGCAATTTGCGCTGAGCCATCCCGACCGGCTGGTTATTGATATTGACGGTCTGCATCTTAATCCGGTTCTGAAAGGCGTTAATAAACTGGTTCGCGTTGACGATCCTTTTATCAAAAATGCCCGTGTGGGTCAGTTTGATGCCCACACCGTGCGCATCGTGCTGGAATTAAAGCGCAACGTGTCGCCAAAAATATTCAGCCTTACCCCCGTTGCCGGAATCAAACATCGTCTGGTGGTTGATCTTTATCCCAGTCAGGATCAGGCGGAAGACGATCCGCTGCTGGCATTGCTGAAAGATTACAACCAGGGCGACCTGGAAAAAAATGAACCTGCTCAGGCCCCGCTGCCAGGCAAAGCCGGTCGCGATCGACCGATTATCATTATGATTGATCCCGGACACGGCGGCGAAGATCCCGGCGCGCATGGCAAATATAAAACGCGCGAAAAAGATATTGTGCTGAAGATTGGTCGTCGGCTGAAGGCATTAATCGATAAAGAGCCGAACATGAAAGCCTATATGACGCGTAATGAAGATGTGTTTATTCCGCTGCGGGTGAGAGTCGCAAAGGCACGTAAGCAGCGAGCCGACCTGTTTGTGTCTATCCATGCCGATGCGTTTACCAGCCGGGCCGCGCGTGGCTCATCTGTGTTTGCGCTTTCTACCCGCGGAGCCACATCTGCTGCAGCGCGCTTTTTAGCACGAACCCAGAACGAATCGGATTTGATTGGGGGCGTCAGCATGAGTGGCGATCGCTATCTCGATCACACTATGTTCGACATGGTACAGCGGCAAACCATTCATGACAGCCTGAAGTTTGGCAAGGAAGTGTTGCATCGCATGGGGCGTATTAATCATTTGCACAAACGCACCGTAGATCAGGCGGGTTTCGCTGTATTGAAAGCGCCGGATATTCCGTCAATTCTGGTAGAAACCGCGTTTATCAGCAACGTGGAAGAGGAGCGCAAGCTACGCACCACGCGCTATCAGCATCAGGTTGCTGAGGCTATCCTGCATGGCATTAAGGCGTATTTTGATAGCGGAGCGGCGCTGGCGCATCGCGAATAGAGAAAAAAGGATAGCCCTGGCTATCCTTTTTCGGCAATGCGTATGGCAACCAGACATTGCCAAATTCCAGAAACAAAAAAACACCCTTTCAGGTGCTTAAATGATTGGTTGCGGGGGCCGGATTTGAACCGACGACCTTCGGGTTATGAGCCCGACGAGCTACCAGGCTGCTCCACCCCGCGTCCGTATTGCGCATTGCGACTTTTCATATTGTCTCTTCCGCAGAAGAGTTGGTTGCGGGGGCCGGATTTGAACCGACGACCTTCGGGTTATGAGCCCGACGAGCTACCAGGCTGCTCCACCCCGCGTCCGTACTGCGCATTGCGACTTTTCACATTGTCTCTTCTACAGAAGAGTTGGTTGCGGGGGCCGGATTTGAACCGACGACCTTCGGGTTATGAGCCCGACGAGCTACCAGGCTGCTCCACCCCGCGTCCGTGGAAGCGCACTATACGCCGAGTGATGATTGTTGCAACCCCTTTTTGACCTAAAAGTTTAAATTTACAGTTATTTGCTGAAGGTTTCATCCATCTGGCGAAAAAGTAAACTGATGTGAAGCGCGTCAAAGCGGATGGATTTCATTCTGTCGGACGCTTTGCTATCGTCGCCTGGCGAACATTTTATAAAAAGAGATGATGATGAAAGGACGTTGGAAGAAGTATGCACTTACTGGCGCATTTTTAGCGCTGCTGGCTGGCTGTAGTTCCAAACCGACCGATCGTGGACAACAATATAAAGATGGCAAACTTGAACAACCTTTAGCGTTAGTGAACCAGCCTAATGCCAAAGGCCGTCCGGTTAATGGCAGGGATTTTGGCGAACAGGTGCGCCAGATTCAGTATGCATCGGCGGGTTTGTATGGACGCCAGACCGGCACTTACAGTGCGATTGAAAGCTGGTTATTAGCCGGAGCCGATACGCGTCAGTTGCGTCAGTTTGGTTTGAATGCGTTTCAGATGGAAGGCACCGACAACTACGGCAACGTGCAATTTACCGGTTACTACACGCCAGTAGTGGAAGCGCGTTATACCCGACAGGGAGAGTTCCAGTATCCTATTTACCGGATGCCGCCCCGTAAGCGTGGCGAAAAATTGCCAAGCCGTGCGTCTATATATAGCGGTGGCATTGACGATCGCTACGTCATCGCTTACAGCAACTCCTTGATTGATAACTTTATGATGGACGTACAGGGTAGCGGTTACGTTGATTTTGGCGATGGTCGCCCAATGAAGTTCTTTGGCTACGCGGGAAAAAATGGCTGGGGATACCACAGTATTGGGAAAGAGCTGATCGATCGCGGTGAAGTGAAGCGTGAAGATATGTCGATGCAGGCGATTCGCCAATGGGCAGCGGAGCATTCGCCACAGGAAGTGCGTGCGCTACTGGAAACGAATCCTTCATTTGTGTTCTTCAAGCCGGAAGAGTTTACACCGGTTCGCGGCGCAAGCGCGGTGCCGCTGGTCGCTAAAGCGTCGGTAGCCTCTGATCGCTCCATTATTCCTGCCGGAACCGTATTGCTGGCAGAAGTGCCACAGCTAAATGAGAAGGGCAAGTTCAACGGGAAATATGAAATGCGGCTGATGGTAGCGCTGGATGTTGGTGGGGCAATAAAGGGCCAGCATTTCGACATCTATCAGGGCATTGGTCCGGATGCGGCGCACCTTGCCGGTTTCTATAATCACTATGGTCGCGTCTGGGTCTTAAAAGCCGCTCCCGGTACGGGACAGCCGCTTTTCAGTAACCCGCAAAGTGGTAATAATGGTTCACTACTGTTAGGTTCTAATTAATTTCTTTTCTGCGGGCCTGCTGGCCCGCACGACTTTACAGGTTCAATTATGAGTGTGGTTAATGAAGCCTGGCGCCAGCGCTTTGGCGGCACGGCGCGTCTTTATGGTCAGGATGCGCTGCAACGTTTTGCCGACGCGCATTTTTGTGTGATTGGTATCGGCGGTGTTGGCTCCTGGGCGGCAGAAGCGTTGGTGCGCACCGGCATCGGTAAAATCACCCTGATTGATATGGATGATGTCTGTATTACCAACACTAACCGGCAAATCCATGCGTTAAATGGCAATGTCGGCCAGGCGAAAACCGAGGTGATGGCCGTGCGTTTGCGGGCAATCAATCCTGATTGTGAAGTGATTTGTATTGATGATTTTATCACTCCAGACAATACCGCCGAGCTGATGGCGGCAGGTTATGACTTCGTCATTGATGCGATTGACAGCGTGCGTCCCAAAGCCGCGCTGATCGCCTGGTGCCGTCGAAATAAGATTCCATTAGTCACCACCGGTGGCGCAGGCGGACAGATCGATCCCACCCAAATCCAGGTCGCCGATCTGGCAAAAACCATTCAGGATCCGCTGGCAGCCAAACTGCGCGAGCGCCTGAAACAACTGGGGGTGGTTAAAAACAGTAAAGGGAAGTTGGGTATTGACTGCGTGTTTTCTACCGAAGCGCTGGTTTATCCACAACCTGATGGCAGCGTATGTGCGTCTCGCAGTACGGCGGAAGGCCCGAAACGAATGGATTGTGCAGCAGGTTTTGGTGCGGCCACCATGGTAACCGCGACGTTTGGATTTGTTGCTGTGTCACATGCGCTGAAGAAGTTTCTGGCGCGCGCAGCCCGCCACGCTTAAGGCAACGCTTTACGCGCCTGAGCCTGAACGGCATCAGCTAATGCCTGTAAACCGCTGCTGCGTGATGCGCTGAGTTGGGCGCGTAAGCCTAACTCATCAAAGAGCTGCAAAGGATCTGTATTAAGAAGCATTTGCGGCGATTTGCCTTCAACGGCGGTAAGTAAAACTGCCAGCAAGCCGCGCACAATGCGACCTTCGCTGTCGCCATAAAAGTGCAGCGTGCCATCGTGGCGTAACTGGCTGCTCAGCCAGACGCGATTTTCACAGCCGCTTAGCTCAATTTCAGGCGTTTTTAACCCTTCCGCTAACGCTGGCAGCTGGCGGCTGAGTTGAATTAAGTGACGATAGCGATCTTCCCACTGATGAAAATGTGCAAACTTTTCTTGCAGGCTTTCAACGGTGATGAGATCGCCAAAAGGATGTGGCGCTAACAGGGGTGAACTCATATTAAGGCTCCGATAACAACGCAATGGCGCTACGCATGGCGCGAATCAATGCATCAACATCTTGCAGATTATTATAGGGTGCAAAGGAGACACGCAGCGTGCCGCTGACTCCCAGCGCTGCCATCAACGGTTGTGCGCAATGTTGGCCGGCGCGCAGTGCAATACCATGTTCCGCCAGCAGCGTAACAATGTCGCTGTGATGAATGCCGACAAAATCAAAAGCCAGCAGGCTGGCATTGCCGCAGCGGAAACTGCGAAAGCCCGGCAGTTCGGTAAGCTGTTCTTCAGCGAGACTGGCAAGTTGCTGACTCCACATTTCAGCTTTGCTTTGATCATGTTGCTTAAGCCAGGATAAGGCGGCGCTCAAGCCAACCACGCCAGCAACGTTAGGCGTGCCGGCTTCAAAGCGCCAGGGCACGGGTTGTGATGTGAAGCCGTTGAAATCAACATGAGTCAGCATTTTGCCGCCGCCTTGCCACGGCCCCATCTCTTCCAGCAGTTCGGCTTTGCCATACAGCACACCGATACCCATCGGCCCATAAAGTTTGTGTGCCGAAAAAGCGTAGAAGTCGATATTCAGTGCCTGCATATCCGGCGGACAGTGCACCACGCCTTGCGCGCCATCAACCATCACTTTAGCGCCTACCGCATGCGCAAGCTGTATCGCCTGGGCCAGGTCGGGACAGCCGCCGGTGACATTTGACATCTGTCCAATCGCCAGCAAACGCGTACGGCTGTTCATTAAGGCCGGCAGCAGCGAAATATCGGGCAGGCGATCGGCGCCAATCGGCCATTTAACCACTTTGGCCCCACGCGTTTGCGCTGCCATTAGCCACGGAACCAGGTTGGCATGATGTTCCGCCTCACTGACTACGATTTCATCACCGGGCTGTAAACGGGGCAGCAACCAGCTATTTGCGACTAAATTGATAGCTTCGGTAGTACCGCGCGTCCAGACAATTTGGTGCGCATCAGCAGCATTTAACCAGTCAGCCACCTGACTGCGCGCCTGCTCGTAACGCTCGGTAAGCTGACGCGCTGTGGCGAACTGGCTGCGATGTACCGTACCTGCGCTGAGGCTGTAGAACTGTTGCGCGTTGTCGATAACAGCCTGCGGCTTTAACGTGGTTGCGGCGCTGTCGAGGTAGACACCTGCATCAGCGAGCGCGGGAAATTGCTGGCGAAAAGCACTGGGATTGAATGCGGTCATGCTCGGCTCTTGAGAATAATTCGTAGTAATAAGAAACAGGACCAGGCCGAAAGAAGGGCCCCTGCCTGGCAAAGCTGAAAAAGCGCGTTATGCTGAATATTGCAAGGTTTGAACCAAACCCGCATAACGATAAGACCTTATTTAGTCGATTTCACTTATCTGCTGCTTCTGGTCAGCGTCACGCGGGTGGTTTAATGCAATCAATCTGCAAGGAGATAGAAGATGAAAAAACTCGCCGCAGTGCTGGCCATGTGTACGATGGCCTTTACCCTGGCTGCTTGTTCGAGCAACTACGTAATGCATACCAATGACGGGCGTACCATCGTAGCCGATGGTAAACCTCAGGTCGATGATGAAACCGGCATGATCCGCTATAAAGATGCCAATGGCAATAAACAGCAGATTAACCGCACCGATGTGAAAGAGATGGTTGAAATAGATCAGTAAGCAGGTAAAAAAAAGCACCGCAATTTGCGGTGCTATACTAAAAATTTACTATGGACAGACAGGGTAAATCTACAGGAATCAAAAGGTTGATCTGTAAAAGTCAGATCAAAATTGCAAACACAACATCACGACCACAAGCCAAAAGCTCTCGGAAAGTCTGCGAACTCACTCACAAATCCTAAAACTTTTCGTTCCGGCTCAGGAAGTGCGGCAACTATAGGTATTTGCTGGAGCTTCCTCAATGGACAAATTATAATGTATCGGATTAAAAATTCTAATACGTAAAGGCTTTGTATAAGCTTTGGTATTTACTGCCAGTCCGGATACGGAAAACCATGTCGAAACGTCTTCCTCCTCTTAACGCACTGCGTGTTTTTGACGCAGCTGCGCGCCATTTAAGTTTCACAAAAGCGGCTGAAGAGCTATTTGTCACCCAGGCAGCTGTAAGCCATCAGATAAAATCCCTGGAAGATTTCCTTGGCTTAAAGCTATTTCGCCGGAGGAATCGTTCGCTTTTACTAACAGAAGAAGGGCAAAGCTACTATTTAGACATCAAGGAGATTTTTTCCGCGATTAACGAAGCGACGCGCAAATTACAGGCCCGCAGCGCAAAAGGCGCATTGACGGTTAGTCTGTTGCCCAGTTTCGCTATTCAGTGGCTGGTTCCGCGCCTCTCTAGCTTTAATATGGCTTATCCGGGAATCGATGTGCGTATCCAGGCTGTTGACCGCGATGAAGAAAAATTAGCCGACGATGTCGATGTGGCTATTTTCTATGGGCGCGGCAACTGGCCGGGTTTACGTGTTGAGAAGCTGTATGCCGAATATCTGTTACCGGTTTGCTCACCCGCGTTAATGACTGGCGATAATCCGCTCAAAACACCCCTGGATCTGTCGCGCTTTACCTTGTTGCATGATGCTTCGCGTCGCGACTGGCAATCCTATATTCGTCAACTGGGTGTGCAGCATATTAACGTTCAGCAAGGACCGATTTTTAGCCACAGCGCGATGGTTTTACAGGCCGCTATTCATGGTCAGGGGGTTGCGCTAGCGAACAATGTGATGGCGCAAAGCGAAATTGAAGCCGGGCGACTGATTTGCCCGTTCAATGACGTATTAGTCAGTAAAAATGCTTTTTATCTGGTTTGTCATGACAGTCAGGCAGAACTGGGTAAAATAGCCGCTTTTCGTCAGTGGATTCTGGCAAAAGCCGCAACCGAACAAGAAAAATTCCGCTTTCGCTACGATCAGTAAATGTTGATTTCTGCACAGCGACGTGCAGATACACCTTGAGGGTAGTTTGATGTCCAGTCGTGCCATGTTTATTTTTGCCGCCATCAGTGGATTTTTACTGGTGGCTTTTGGTGCTTTTGGTGCCCATGTTTTGAGTCGCTCGCTTGGACCCGCCGAAATGGCGTGGATCCACACCGGGCTTGAGTATCAGGCTTATCACACGTTAGCGGTGACTGGACTGGGCGCTGCGATGCTACGTCGCGCCAATATCTGGTTTTACTGGAGTAGTGCATTTCTGGCACTGGGCACTGTGCTGTTTAGCGGCAGTCTGTATTGCCTGGCGCTGTCGCATTTGAAGTTTTGGGTTTTTGTCACCCCAGCTGGCGGGCTGTGCTTTCTCGTTGGTTGGTTTTTGATGTTGATTGGCGCGCTGCGTCTGAAACGAAAGGCAGATCGCCATGAATAAAGTTTTGCTGTATTGCCGTCCCGGCTTTGAAAAAGAGTGTGCCGCTGAAATTGCGGCAAAGGCTGCAGAGCGCGAAGTCTACGGCTTCCCGCGGGTTAAAGACGAGTCAGGTTATGTGCTGTTTGAATGTTATCAGCATGAGGATGCCGATCGTCTGGTCCGGGATTTGCCTTTTGATCAGCTAATTTTTGCTCGCCAGATGTTAGTTGTCGGCGAACTGTTGTGTGACCTGCCGCAGGAAGATCGTATCTCACCGGTTGTCGGGATGCTCACTGGCGTGGTTGAGAAGGGCGGCGAACTGCGTGTGGAAGTGCCGGATACTAACGAAGCCAAAGAGCTAACCAAATTCTGCCGCAAGTTTACCGTGCCGCTGCGTGCCAGTCTACGTGACCACAAAATCCTGTTGAATTACGAAAGCCCAAAACGTCCGGTGGTGCATGTCTTTTTCATCGCACCGGGGACCTGCTATGTAGGGTATTCCTATCCGGAAAACAGCTCACCTTTCTATATGGGGATCCCGCGTCTCAGGTTCCCTTCTGATGCGCCAAGTCGTTCAACGCTGAAGCTGGAAGAAGCTTTTCATGTCTTTATTCCGGCAGATGAGTGGGATGAACGCTTAGCGAGCGGCATGTATGCCGTCGATCTCGGTGCATGTCCTGGCGGCTGGACCTATCAGTTAGTAAAGCGCAGCATGATGGTTTATGCCGTGGATAATGGCCCCATGGCACCGGCTCTGATGGACACCGGTCAGGTTATGCATGAGCGCGCAGACGGCTTTAAATTCCGTCCACCACGCAGCAATATCAGCTGGCTGGTCTGCGACATGGTGGAAAAACCGGTACGCGTGGCGAACCTGATGACAGAATGGGTGGTAAATGGCTGGTGCCGTGAAGCGATATTCAATCTGAAGCTGCCAATGAAAAAGCGTTATGAAGAAGTGACGCAAAACCTGGCGATGATGGAAGAAAAGCTGCAGGAGAACGGCATTAATGCTCAGATCCGTGCACGCCAGCTTTATCACGATCGTGAAGAAGTAACGGTACATATTCGTCGTATCTGGGCGGCAGCGGGCGGGCGTCGCGACGAACGTTAATTTTTAGGGCTGAGTGCTACGGCACTCAGCTTTCGTAACGCAGCGTTTTTAAGTTGCCCTGCAACGCTAAATCTTGTTTTAGCGTTGCGACCTGACGACTGATTTGCGCCATCTGCTGTTCCGCCTGGAGTTTATTGCGCCATTTGGTGGGTACCTGATCCAGCTGCTGATAAATACCTTCCAGCGAACCAAACCGCTGTAATAATTCTTTAGCACTTTTGGGGCCGATACCGGTGATTCCTGGAATTTTGCTGCTACTGATACCACACAATCCCCAGTAATCTGGCAAAAGCTGTGGCGCAACGCCAAATTCCGCTTCAATAAAAGGGACATCCAGCCAACGTTTTTGAAAATAATCGCGGATGCGGATCGCCGGAGCCAGCAGCTGACAATATCCTTTGTCGGTGGATACAATCGTGGCCTGATGACCAGCCTGCGCCATTTTTACCGCCAGGGTAGCGGCTAAATCATCGGCTTCATCCTGTCCGGCAACCCAGCAGCTAACGCCTGCGGCGCGAAATGCGTTTTGTAGCGCGGGCATTTCTGCTTGTAAATCTTCCGGCATCGGTGGGCGTCCGTTTTTATAATCCGGCAATAAATTATGTCGCCAGCCCTGATGGCGGATTTCGCTATCGAATACGGCGACAACATGGGTAGGTCGCGTATGTGCCAGCAACTGACGCAGCGCCGCCACGCAACCTTCAACACAAGGTGAACCTTGCACGGCATGCAAACGACGAATAAGGTTCAGCGCATCAACGATGAGAAGATGAAAAGACATGTGAATTCAGGCAGCCTGTAGACTGCCTCCTGATTTATTTAATGATTTCATAGCAGGGAATATAAGCGGTTCCCGGCAGCTTCATGCGGTGCTGGGCAACGAAGCCCTGCAACAGTTCGTCCATGCGATGCATAATGTCGGCATCCCCGTGAAGCTGATACGGACCTTTTTCACGGATTTCACGAATGCCTACCTCTTTTACATTACCGGCGACGATACCAGAGAAGGCACGGCGTAGATCGGCCGCCAGTTTTTCCGCTGGCTGGTGAGTATATAAGTTGAGGTTTGCCATGTTTTCATGGGTAGGCATAAACGGCACCTGCAAATTTTGCGCAATGCGAATCGACCAGTTGAAACTGTAAGCGTCGCCGGTTTCACGACGATACTCCTTCACCTGCGGCATCGCTTTTTTCATCAGGCGCGCGACTTCAGCAGCATCGTCAATGATGATTTTATAGTGCTTACGAGCAGGTTCGCCCAGGGTGCTGACAATGAAATCATCCAATACGCGGAAGTAGTCAGCGCTCTCGCTGGGGCCGGTCAAAATCAGCGGTAAGACCTGATCGCTGTTCTGTGGATTCATCATAATGCCCAGCAGATAGAGCAGCTCTTCTGCTGTACCCACACCGCCTGGAAAAATAATGATGCCGTGTGCGATACGAACAAAGGCTTCAAGGCGTTTTTCAATATCCGGCATGATGATCAGTTCGTTCACCAGCGGGTTTGGTGGCTCTGCCGCAATAATGGATGGCTCAGTTAAGCCAATAAAACGGCTGTCACGATAGCGTTGCTGAGCGTGTCCTACCGCCGCCCCTTTCATCGGCGCTTCCATCACGCCGGGTCCACAGCCGGTACAAATATTCAGCTCACGCAGGCCCAGTTGGGTGCCGACGTTGCGGCAATATTGATATTCAACCGCGTTAATTGAATGGCCGCCCCAGCACACCACGGTGTTGGGGTATTCGCCAACGTGCAGCGCACGCGCATTACGCAGGATTGAAAATACCGTATTAGTGATGTTGGCCGAATCATCGGCGTCAGCATGTTGAAAACGTCCTGACCCGGAAAACTGACCGCTGACAAACAGAATGTCGCGTAATACCGCAAACAGGTTGGCTTGTAACGAGCGAATGATGCGTCCGTCAACAAATGCCTCTTCCGGCGGGTTGATCAGTTCAAGCTTCACCCCACGTTCACGGCGCAACACATTAATGTCGAAATTTTCAAAGCGGGAAAGCAGCTCATGACTGCTGTCGGTCTGGCTACCTGAATTGAGCACGGCGAGTGAACAATTACGAAATAGTTGATAAAGATCGCTGCTGGCCGTGCGTTTCAGCATATCGACTTCCAGCTGGGAGAGCAGATCCATCGAGCCAAGGGGGCTGATATGGGTAATCAAATGAACTCCTTTACACCCGCCTGGGTGATTGTTGACACTGTAATGACAGTGACGAAAATCCCTGGTCGGCAAACTTACCGTTTGCCGCCGTGTTCAGAGTAGCCTTGTCCGCTGGAATAGCTCAAGTGGAACTGTGCAGGTTAAGCACAGCCTGCGAGAGATCTCGCAATCTATTGACGAACCAGACGTGAGTAAGCCGGAGAAAAGGGAACATTGCTGCGCCACGGATTAATATCTAAACCACCGCGTCGGGTATAGCGCGCATATACCGTCAACGCTTCCGGATGGCAAAAGCGCAACACATCATTGAAGATGCGCTCAACACATTGTTCATGAAATTCATTATGCTGGCGGAAAGAAATCAAATAACGCAGCAGCTTTTCACGATCAAGACGCGGGCCTTTATAGCGAATCATCACCGAGCCCCAGTCGGGCTGGTTAGTAATAAGGCAATTGGATTTCAGCAAATGGCTAACCAGCGTTTCCTCTATAATTTCACTGCCGGTAGCATCGGCTAAATAGTCAGCATTGAAGCGATAATCTTCAACTTCAATGTCCTGCTCATCAATACAATATCCATTGAAATGACCAATTGGCTGGCCTTCAACTTCATTGAGCCTAAATAGCGCAACACGTACTTCACCTTTTGCACAGGCGCTCAGATCGCGCTCCAGTGTCTGACGCACTTCGCCCCAGTCAGCAAATCTGGTCTGGTTAAAACTGTTAAGATAAAGCTTGAAGCTTTTCGACTCGATAAGATGTTGACTGTTTGCATTGAGCACCACTTCGCCAACGGCAACCTGTGGCAGGCCTTTGCTGTTGAGCCAGGAAAGCTCGTACAGCGTCCAAATGTCTGCACCGGAAAACGGCAGGCTGTCGGGGAAAAGTCCTAAGGGTTCACGGTTCAGGCTACGTGGCACTGCCTGCAGCAGGCTATTGTCGTAGCGATCGTGATAGGCTGTGGGCTTGCCCAGCGTCAGGTTGTTCAGCGCCTGATCTTGTTCGTGAAAAGACATAGCGGTTTCCATCAAAATTAATCAAAGTGGATAAGTGTAACCCATCGGAAGTGAGAATATGAATGATGCAGCAAATTGCTGAAGCGCTACGCGACTTTACCGCCCGTTACTGCCAGCTCTGGCAACAGCATTATGGTCATGCCCCCGCCAGCGCTGAGCTGGCAGGGATTCCATCGCCTTGTATTACGGAAGAGCGCGACGACAGCGTGCTATGGCAACCGCAGCCGTTCAGCTTGCGGCCTTCGCTTGATGCTGTGGAAAGAGCGGTGGATATTCAACTGCAACCGGCAATCACCACATTCTATACCAGCCAGTTTGCGGGTGATATGCAGGCGCGCTTTGAGCACCACTCCCTGACTCTCTTACAGGCCTGGAGTGAAGATGATTTTCTGCGTTTACAGGAAAACTTGATCGGGCATTTAATCATGAAGCGGCGTTTAAAACTTTCTCCCACGCTGTTTATTGCCACAACCGCCTCGGAAGAAGAGATCGTTTCGCTGTGTAATTTAAGCGGCGAGATTATCCTTGAACAGCCAGGCCGTAAGCAGCGACAGATATTAGCTGACAACATTGAGATTTTTCTTAAGACTTTACAACCAGTTAGTGGGTGATTTGCAGAAATCGGCTTTTTATTCTGCGCGATTTCTCTTACAAGTGCTGTAAGAGATCATCTTAAAATAACAGAGCCGTCTGGATGGCTGTAAAGTAAAAGATTGTGAATCATCAACTTAATGGCAGTTGTCTGAAATGAGGATAATAAGAATTTGGCGTAACTTTTTTAGTACCTTGTTTGTGTCAGACATTGTGGCAGAATGTTTCACACCAGCAGGATGCTACGGAAAAAGTATCGTCAGGATGACGTTAAGCCAGGAGGCAGGAACGTAACGGAGCTTACGGCACAAGGAAGGCTTCAGGATGAAGCAGGACACTCAGGATTGAGTCAGGGACACCTCCAGGATGGAGAATGAGAGCCCCTCAGAAGAGGTGGCGGGCTAGGACGCTTAAGGATCCATTAGGAAGATGGGCGGCAGGAACGGCATGTGGACCAGTTGTCATGGAAGAGCAGGGAGCATAAACGTAGCAGGAAAGCTGCAAACGAACCGGGAGCACTGTTTATACAGTGCTCCTTTTTTTTGTCCCAACGCTAACAAATGATATGCTTGCCGCCCTTTTATTGCTCGCTGGAGGTAGTGCATGACATCAGCACCACTGATTACGCAACGGCTGGAGCAGGTTGAAGCGGTGATGCGTGAGCACAATCTCTGGCAAAGCACATCTCCCCATGCCAGCGCCTTTGAGAGTCGCGAACCCTTTTGTCTCGACACGCTTGAGCCGCTGGAATGGTTGCAATGGGTGCTCATTCCCCGCATGCATGCTTTAATCGCCGCGCAACATCCGCTGCCGCAGAATTTTGCTATCGCACCGTATTTTGAAATGGCGTTAACCCTAACCCTGCCAGGCCGCCCGCTGTTATTACTTACGCTGCGTCAACTCGACGCGCTGTTTATGGATGATACCGTCTGATGTTAGAAATTCTCTATCAGGATGAGTGGCTGGTGGCGGTGAATAAGCCGGCTGGTTGGCTGGTACATCGCAGTTGGCTGGATCGTCATGAGAAAGTCTTTGTTATGCAGACGGTACGCGACCAGATTGGTCAGCACGTATTTACCGTTCATCGTCTTGATCGGCCCACCTCCGGCGTGCTGCTGATGGGCTTATCCAGCGAAGTCGGACGTCTGCTTTCGCAACAGTTTGAACAGCATCAGGTGCAAAAAACCTATCATGCGGTACTGCGCGGCTGGCTGGAAAGCAGCGGCACGCTGGATTACCCGCTGATGGAAGAGCGGGATAAAATTGCCGATAAATTTGCCAGCGAAACGCGTATCGCCCAGCCTGCATTGACAGATTATCAGGCGCTGGCAAAGGTAGAAATGCCCGTGCCGGTTGGCCGCTACCCAACTTCGCGTTATAGCCTGGTCGAATTGTCGCCAAAGACGGGACGTAAACATCAGCTACGTCGCCATATGTCGCACCTGCGTCATCCGATGATTGGCGACAGCACGCACGGCGATCTCAAACAAAATCGTGGTGCAGCCCAACATTTTGGAGCGAACCGATTAATGCTGCACGCCAGCAGCCTGTCACTCACGCATCCTGTAACGGGTGAATCCTTGTTGATTCGCGCCGGGCTGGATTCCGTGTGGCAAAACCTGATGAACCAGTTTGGCTGGCAGGATTTAATCCCTGACGTTCCGAGGGTTGAGTTTGTGCCAGAGCCAAGCCAGGATAACCGTTCAGAATAAGGAGAGCGCTCATGGCGAAGATAGGCATTTTTGTGGGCACGGTGTACGGCAACGCGCTGCTGGTGGCAGAAGAAGCCGGGCCGATTTTGCAAGAGCAAGGGCATGAAGTAAACGTGTTTGAAGATCCGACACTGGCGCAGTGGCAGGATTACAGCACTGATGTGGCGCTAGTGATAACGTCTACCACCGGCCAGGGCGATTTCCCAGACAGCATTGCCGATCTGGTTAACGGTGTGAAAGATAAATTAGGTCATCAGCCAACGCTACGCTACGGCGTGATTGCGTTAGGTGACAGCAGCTACGATCACTTTTGTGGTGCCGGAAAAACATTTGACGCCCTTTTGCAGGAACAAGGCGCGCAACGGGTGGGTGAGGTATTGCTGGTGGATGCGGCAGAAGATCCTGAACCAGAAACAGTCACCTCGCCGTGGGTAGAAGCCTGGGGTAAATTGCTATAGCGAGTTGCGCGCTTGCAAATAAGCGCGCAACTCTTATCACGTCACTGGCGCTGGATTAAACACTGCCAGCTGATTACGAATTCCCCAGCGATCTGACCAGGTTTGCTTTCGGCCGCTGGCAATGTCCAGAATCAATTCAAACAGACGCCTGCCCACCTGCTCAATCGTCTCTTCGCCAGTTGCAATCGTCCCGGCATTGATGTCCATCAGATCATGCCAGCGCTGCGCCAGTGCATTACGCGTCGCCATTTTAATCACCGGGATCGCCGCCAGGCCATAAGGCGTTCCGCGCCCGGTAGTAAACACCTGCAACGTAATACCAGACGCCATCTGTTGGGTGCCGCAGATAAAATCACTGGCGGGCGTCGCGGCGTAAATCAATCCACGACGTGTTGGCCGCTGGCCAGGCGACAGCACTTCGACAATTGGACTACGGCCCGATTTAGCAATCGATCCCAGTGCCTTTTCTACTACATTTGCCAGACCGCCTTTTTTATTGCCCGGCGAAGGATTCGCACTGCGATCGGTTTGCCCCTGATCGAGATAATCGTCATACCACGTCATCTCTTCCAGCAGACGTTTACCCACGTCTTCATTTATTACGCGCGGCGTTAACAGGTGGATAGCATCACGCACCTCAGTGACTTCAGAAAACATCACCGTCGCGCCACAGCGTACCAGTAAATCGGAGGCAAACCCGACCGCGGGATTAGCAGTCACGCCGGAAAATGCATCGCTCCCACCGCACTGCATGCCAACGATAAGCTCGGATGCCGGACAGGTTTCGCGTTGACGCTGATTAAGGCGTTTTAAATGACGTTCTGCCACCTGCAAAATCTCATCGATCATCGCGCCAAATCCCACCAGCTTTTCATCCTGCAGGCGCACAATATCATTGTCATCCAGCGAGATGGTCTGTACATCAGGCGTGCCGGTCAGCAGACGCTCAGGCTGCAACTTTTCACAGCCCAGGCTCACAATCATCACCTCACCACCGAAGTTAGCGTTTAGCGCCAGATTGTGAATGGTGCGGATCGGTACGACCGCAGCGGGCGCGTTGATCGCCACACCGCAGCCGTAAAGGTGATTGAGCGCCACCACACCATCGACATTGGGATATTTAGGCAGCAGATCGCGTTCAATTCGCTGAACCACAAAATCTACCACGCCCGCCACGCAATGCACGCTGGTGGTAATACCCAGCAGATTACGCGTGCCAACGCTGCCATCCGTGTTGCGGTAGCCTTCAAATGTGTAACCTTCAAGCGCGGGCAGATCAGGGGGAATATTATTCGCCAGCGGCAGGCTGGCCAGTGGGGGGGCTTCGGGGAGTGCCACCAACGATTCATCAATCCAGCTGCCTTGTGCAATATCACGCAACGCGTAACCAATAATTTCGCCGTAGCGCACAATCTCGCTTGCTTCAGCGATGGCGCTCAGCGCCACTTTATGGCCTTGCGGCACATGTTCGGTCAATGTCAGGCCATCGGCAAAAGTCGTGCCTGCGGGTAAACCTTGATTGTTCACCACAATGGCGACGTTATCCGCTTCATGCACCTTGATATAGAGCGGCTGTTCAGTCGGGTTCGGGGTCATCGCTCACCTTCCAGTCGTTCGCGCCGTACTTTTGCGGCGCGGTGTAATGATGCTACTTGTCTTGTCACTCGCTCGGGATTGCTGGCTTCAGTATAAGGAGAGGTATCTCGCCATGCATTGTGCAATTGTCTGGCTTTAAGGCAATTTACAGCTCTGTTTTAGTGAAAACGGCTAAAAGCAAGTGAAGAGTCTCACAAAGCTTTTTATCACTGCGGCCTTTAGCATCTGTTCAACGAACTATTTCCATGTTCCGTGAGCCGCGCCGCAGCGTTATGTGCAAATGCCAGATAATTGGCATCAACTCCACATTATTCTCAGGCGTTCTTCCAGTGTCAGTGCGAAATCCTGTTCTTATACTGATTTTCGTTATCCAACGTTAGGTTATGTGTCACGACGCACTATCGGTTTGCCAATAACAAAATCGCCGTGTTTAACCCAACTTCTCTCTGATACCCAACGCGATGTGTATGCGGTCAGAGCGAATGTAGCTACCGCTATATTTCAGGAGTGCATCATGAATAGTTACAGCCAGGCCGCAGAATCGGTACAAAAACGTACTAATGCGCGCTACTGGATTGTGGTGATGTTGTTTATCGTCACCTCATTCAACTACGGAGACCGGGCCACGCTGTCCATTGCAGGGTCGGCAATGGCAAAAGATATTGGTCTTGATCCGGTTGGATTAGGCTACATCTTCTCTGCCTTTTCCTGGGCTTACGTGATCGGTCAAATACCGGGCGGTTGGTTACTGGATCGTTTCGGCTCAAAACGTGTTTATTTCTGCAGCATATTTCTCTGGTCGATGTTTACCCTGCTACAAGGCTTCGTTGGTCTCTTCAGCGGCTATACCATCGTCGTCGCGCTGTTCATGCTGCGTTTTATGGTTGGCCTGGCGGAAGCGCCTTCTTTCCCTGGCAACAGTCGTATCGTCGCGGCCTGGTTTCCGGCGCAGGAGCGTGGAACAGCAGTGGCGATTTTCAACTCGGCGCAGTACTTCGCCACGGTGATTTTTGCCCCCATCATGGGTTGGTTAACGTCACAAGTCGGTTGGGCGCACGTGTTCTGGTTTATGGGGGGACTCGGCATTCTGTTGAGCCTGATCTGGCTGAAAGTGATCCACGATCCCAACGATCATCCGCGTGTTAACAAGGCGGAGCTGGAATACATGGAGCAGGGCGGCGCGCTGATCAATATGGATCAAAAGAAAGAGCAGCAGCGAGTCAGCTGGAAGGAGAAGTGGTTTCAGATTAAACAGCTGCTTAGCTCGCGCATGATGATTGGCGTCTATCTCGGTCAGTATTGCATTAACGCCTTAACCTACTTTTTTATTACCTGGTTCCCGATTTATTTGGTGCAGGCGCGCGGCATGTCAATTTTGAAAGCGGGCTTTATCGCCTCGATTCCCGCAGTGTGCGGCTTTGTCGGCGGCGTGCTGGGCGGCGTCATTTCAGACTGGCTGATGCGTAAAACCGGCTCGCTGAACATTGCGCGTAAAACGCCTATCGTGCTCGGCATGCTGCTTTCCATCTCAATGGTGGTGTGTAATTACGTCGATACAGAGTGGGTGGTGGTGTTCTTTATGGCGCTGGCGTTCTTCGGTAAAGGCATTGGCGCTCTGGGTTGGGCGGTGATGGCGGATACGGCGCCAAAAGAGATCAGCGGCCTGAGCGGCGGCCTGTTCAACATGTTTGGTAACGCCTCCGGCATCATCACGCCGATTGCGATTGGTTACATCATTGCGATTAACGGCTCCTACAACGGCGCGCTGATTTATGTCGGTATCCATGCATTTGTCGCAGTGATGAGTTACCTGGTGCTGGTGGACGACATCAAGCGTATCGAACTGAAACACCGAACATAAGGACGCACTATGAATACGAAAAGTACGCCGGTTATCACTGACATGCAGGTGATTCCGGTAGCCGGTTACGACAGCATGTTGCTGAATATTGGTGGCGCGCACAATGCCTGCTTTACCCGTAATATCGTGGTGCTGACTGATAGCGCCGGGCACACCGGCGTGGGTGAGGCGCCGGGCGGTGAAACCATTTACCAGACGCTGACAGAGGCTATCCCGCAGGTTAAAGGTCAACAGATTGCACGCATGAATCGTCTGGTACAGCAGGTACATAAAGGCAACCAGTCGGCCGATTTCGATACCTTTGGTAACGGCGCATGGACCTTTGAACTGCGCGTTAATGCGGTTGCTGCACTAGAAGCCGCGCTACTCGATCTGCTTGGACAGTGCCTTGGCGTGCCGGTGGCGGAGCTGCTCGGGCCGGGCAAACAGCGCGATGACGTCACGGTGCTGGGCTACCTGTTTTACCTCGGCGATCGTCGTAAAACGGATTTGCCTTATCTTAGCGGCGAGAACGCCAGCCATGACTGGTATCACCTGCGTCATCAGGAAGCGCTCAACAGCGCTTCGGTGGTTCGTTTAGCCGAAGCCGCGCAGGATAAATACGGCTTCAAAGATTTTAAACTCAAAGGGGGCGTACTGCCGGGCGAGCAGGAAATTGAAACAGCAGTCGCGCTGAAAAAGCGCTTTCCAGGCGCTCGTATCACTGTCGATCCCAATGGGGCCTGGTTACTGGACGAAGCCATCGGGTTATGCAAGGGCATGCAGGACGTACTGACTTATGCAGAAGATCCCTGTGGCGCTGAGCAAGGCTACTCCAGTCGTGAAGAGATGGCTGAATTCCGTCGCGCAACCGGCTTGCCGGTGGCGACCAACATGATCGCTACCAACTGGCGCGAATTAAACCATGCGGTGATGTTGAATGCAGTAGAAATTCCGCTGGCCGATCCCCACTTCTGGACGCTGAGTGGCGCGGTACGTGTCGCACAGCTCTGTGACGAGTGGGGTCTGACGTGGGGCTGTCACTCCAATAATCACTTCGATATTTCGCTGGCGATGTTTACCCATGTGGGCGCTGCGGCGCCAGGTAAACCAACAGCGATAGATACGCACTGGATTTGGCAGGAGGGCGACCAGCGCCTGACTCAAAATCCCTTGCAGATCCGCAATGGCAAAATCGCCGTGCCGGACGCGCCAGGCCTTGGTATTGAGCTGGACTGGGAGCAGTTGCGTAAGGCCAACGAGCTGTACAAATCACTGCCTGCCGGGGCGCGTAACGACGCCACGGCAATGCAATATCTGATGCCAGGTTGGACATTCGACCGTAAACGCCCGGCATTTGGCCGTGCGACAGCGTAAGGAGCAGGAGATGAGTTCTACACCTACCGTCACATCCATGCAGGTGATTCCGGTTGCCGGATACGACAGCATGTTGCTAAACCTCAGCGGGGCGCACTCACCGTTTTTCACCCGTAACATTGTCATCATCAAAGATAACGCCGGACACACGGGGGTAGGAGAAATTCCCGGTGGGGAGAAGATCCGCCAGACGCTGGAAGATGCCGCTTCACTGGTGGCTGGCAAAACCGTCGGCGAGTACAAAAATATCCTTAATCTGGTGCGCAGCACCTTTGCTGACCGGGATACAAACGGGCGTGGTAACCAGACCTTTGACCTGCGTACCACCATTCATGTCGTCACCGGTATTGAAGCCGCATTGCTTGATCTGCTCGGCCAGCACTTAGGCGTCAATGTGGCCTCTTTACTGGGGGACGGACAACAGCGCGACCGTGTTGAAATGCTCGGGTATCTGTTTTATATCGGTAATCGCCAGAAAACGTCGTTGCCGTATCAAAGCCAGGAAAATGACAAATGCGACTGGTATCGCCTGCGCCATGAAGAAGCCTTGACGCCAGACAGCGTGGTGCGTCTGGCTGAAGCCGCGTATGAAAAATATGGCTTCAACGATTTCAAACTGAAAGGTGGCGTGCTGCGCGGTGGCGAAGAAGCTGAAGCGGTGACTGCGCTGGCAAAACGCTTCCCTACAGCACGCATCACGCTTGATCCGAACGGCGCATGGTCGCTCAACGAAGCGATTCTGCTGGGTAAACAGCTGAAAGACGTGCTGGCATATGCAGAAGATCCGTGCGGTGCGGAGCAGGGATATTCGGGCCGCGAGGTGATGGCAGAGTTCCGGCGTGCCACCGGTATGCAGACCGCGACCAATATGATCGCTACCGACTGGCGACAAATGGGCCACACCATTTCCCTGCAATCAGTGGATATTCCGCTGGCCGATCCGCATTTCTGGACGATGCAGGGGTCGGTGCGCGTGGCGCAAATGTGTCACGATTTTGGCCTGACATGGGGTTCGCACTCCAACAATCACTTTGATATTTCCCTGGCAATGTTTACCCACGTTGCCGCCGCCGCGCCGGGCGCGATTACCGCTATTGATACGCACTGGATTTGGCAGGAGGGCAATCAGCGCCTGACCAAAGAGCCATTCCAGATCAAAGGCGGCATGGTACAGGTGCCGCAAAAGCCGGGACTGGGCGTTGAGCTGGATATGGATCAAGTGATGCAAGCCAATGCGCTCTATCAAAAACACGGTCTGGGTGCACGTGATGATGCGCAGGCGATGCAGTTCCTGGTGCCAGGCTGGAGTTTTGACAATAAACGCCCATGCCTTGTGCGCTAACTTTTTTGGCTCCCGCACGGGAGCCAATATAACAGGAGTAAAACCATGAGCAATGCAGCCTGGCCGAATAGCTTTCGTCGTCGTTTACTGGCGGGGGAAACCCTGATTGGTAGCTGGTGCGCGCTGGCAAACCCGCTCACCACTGAAGTCTTAGGGCTGGCCGGATTTGACTGGCTGGTGCTGGATGGTGAACACGCACCTAACGACATCACGACATTTATTCCGCAGCTGATGGCGCTGAAAGGCAGTCACAGCGCGCCGGTGGTGCGTCCGCCATGCAATGAGCCGGTTATTATTAAACGTTTGCTGGATATTGGTTTTTACAATTTCCTCGTGCCGTTTGTCGAGACAGAAAAAGAGGCGATTCAGGCGGTGGCCTCCACGCGCTATCCACCGGCAGGTATTCGCGGCGTATCGGTTTCGCACCGTAGCAACATGTACGGCACGCTGGCGGATTACAACACCAGCATCAATGACAACATTACGGTGCTGGTACAGATTGAAACGCAGCAGGCGGTGGACAACATTGATGCCATCGCTGCGGTTGAGGGCGTAGACGGCATTTTTGTCGGTCCCGGCGATCTCTCTGCGGCGCTGGGTTACCTTGGCCAACCGGCGCACCCGGAAGTGCTGAAGGTCATTAAATACATATTTGAACGCGCCAGGGCTGCGGGTAAACCAGGCGGTATTCTGGCCCCTGTAGAAGCCGATGCACGCCGCTATCTGGAATGGGGCGCGAGCTTTGTTGCTGTCGGCAGCGACTTAGGGGTGTTCCGCAACGCCACGCAGGCGCTGTGCGACAAATTTAAGCAGTAATCAACGAAGGGGTAACGCAATGAAAATTGGATTTATCGGCCTGGGCATTATGGGCAAACCGATGAGTAAAAACCTGGTAAAAGCGGGCTATACGCTGGTGGTGCGCGATCATAACGTTGAGAACGAAGCGGAACTGGTTGAACTTGGCGCGACCGTGGCAAAAACGCCAAAAGAGGTCGCTGAGCAGGTTGACGTAGTGATTACCATGGTGCCGAATTCGCCGCAGGTAAAAGACGTTTGCCTGGGGGAAAACGGCATTATTGAGGGGGCAAAGCCGGGCCTGATCGTCATTGATATGAGCTCGATTGCGCCGCTGGCAAGCCGTGAAATTCACGATGCGCTTGCTGAAAAGCAGATTAAAATGCTGGACGCGCCAGTCAGTGGCGGCGAACCCAAAGCTATCGAAGGCACCTTATCGGTGATGGTGGGAGGTGACCAGGCGGTATTCGATCAGTGCTACGACATCATGAAAACCATGGCGGGATCGGTGGTGCATACCGGCGATATTGGGGCAGGGAATGTCACCAAGCTGGCGAACCAGGTGATTGTTGCTCTGAATATTGCTGCGATGTCTGAAGCGCTGTCACTGGCAACCAAAGCGGGAGTAAATCCAGATCTGGTTTACCAGGCGATTCGCGGTGGTCTGGCGGGCAGTACCGTGCTGGATGCTAAAGCGCCGATGGTGATGGATCGTAATTTCAAGCCGGGTTTTCGTATCGATCTACACATCAAGGATCTTGCCAATGCACTCGACACGTCGCACGGTATTGGCGCGCAACTCCCGCTGACCGCTGCCGTGATGGAGATGATGCAGGCGCTGCGTAACGAGGGGCAGGGCACCGCCGACCATAGCGCGCTCGCCTGCTATTATGAAAAGTTAGCGAAGGTTGAGATTTCCCGCTAAAGCGCGGTTCCGGTATCTGCGGATACCGGGCTGGCCTGCTTAAGCCTTTTAATCCATCAACAGCGCTCGGATTGCCTATGAAAATCGTTATCGCACCGGATTCATATAAAGAGAGTTTATCCGCCCTGGATGTGGCGTCGGCGATCGAAGCGGGATTCCGTGAGATCTTCCCGGATGCGCATTACGTGAAAATACCGGTCGCTGACGGTGGCGAAGGCACGGTAGAGGCAATGGTGGCGGCGACGGAAGGAAAAATCGTCAGGCTGAAGGTGACCGGCCCGCTTGGCGCGCAGGTTGACGCTTTTTATGGTCTTTCGGGTGACGAGCGCACCGCATATATCGAGATGGCGGCAGCCAGCGGGCTGGAATTAGTGCCTGCGGCGCAGCGTGATCCGCTGGTCACTACCTCATTTGGCACTGGCGAGCTGATCAAAAATGCACTGAATAAGGGCGTTGAGCACATCATTATCGGTATCGGGGGAAGCGCCACTAATGACGGCGGTGCCGGTATGATGCAGGCGCTGGGTGCCCGCTTGCTGGACAAACAGGGCCGGGAGATTGGTTATGGCGGTGGCGCGCTGCCAGAGCTGGCCAGCATCGATATTGATGCGCTGGACGCACGAATAAACCAGTGCCGGTTTGAAGTGGCGTGCGATGTGACTAATCCTTTGACCGGCGATGACGGCGCGTCGGCGATCTTTGGCCCGCAGAAGGGGGCAACGCCTGAACTGGTCAGGCAGCTTGATCAGGCGCTGACGCACTACGCGCAGATTATTCACCGCGATCTGGATATTGACGTGCTGCATATTCCTGGTGGCGGCGCGGCGGGGGGGATGGGGGCCGCGCTGCATGCGTTTTGTCAGGCGGATTTGCGCCGTGGTATTGAAATTGTCACTGAGGCGCTTGGCCTGGCAGAGCACGTTACCGATGCTGATTTGGTGATCACCGGCGAAGGGCGCATTGACAGCCAGAGTATCAACGGCAAAGTCCCGATTGGCGTGGCGAGCGTGGCGAAGCGTTTTAATAAACCGGTCATCGGGATCGCAGGCAGTTTAACGTCAGATGTTGGTGTGGTGCATGAACACGGTCTGGATGCGGTATTTAGCGTGCTGTATAGCATCTGCTCTCTGGACGATGCACTGGCAAATGCGGATAAAAACGTTCACCTGACAGCACGCAATGTGGCCGCAACGCTGAAAATGGGTGGACTTAAGTAGAAAGCTTACGGGCTGGCCCAGCGCTGATTAGCGATCAAGGGCCAGACTGTAGGTTCTATTCCGCAGCCAAAATGCGTCGAGCTTCCTGCGCCACATTCTCCATTTCATCCTGTAACTCCAAAAGCTCCGGCTCAAGCGCTGCAAAGTCGTTAGCGTGATGCAACTCTTTTTCCAGCTGATGACATAGCTGTTTCATACGCGGCACGCCACTGTAGCTGGCGCTACCGTGTAGCTTATGAATGATTTCACGCAATCCTGCCACATCATTGGCAGCGATGAACATCTCCATCTTTTCGTGCACTTCCGGTAAAAAGGCTAATAACATGCTCAGCATATCGCGTGCTAAATCTGGCTTATTTGCTGCCTGGCGCAGCGCCAGCGTCCAGTCCAGCGTCGGCAGAATTTGCGGTAACTCTGGGGGCTGAACCGTAGGTGTTGGTGTATAACGTGCCAGCAACTGGCT
Source organism: Mixta mediterraneensis (assembly GCF_030283135.1). Taxonomy (NCBI): domain Bacteria; kingdom Pseudomonadati; phylum Pseudomonadota; class Gammaproteobacteria; order Enterobacterales; family Erwiniaceae; genus Mixta; species Mixta mediterraneensis. The sequence continues at coordinate 133,613 of NZ_JASUAZ010000003.1, forward strand.
GAGTTTGTTCTCATCAATTGGCTTGGCGAGATAATCATTCATGCCTGCTTTAATCAGTTGTTCACGCTCGCCATCAATCGCATGCGCGGTAACAGCAACAATTGGCGTATGTGCGTGCTGCGGCAGGTTGCGAATAATTTCGCTGGCGCGGATGCCGTCTATATCTGGCATCTGAATATCCATCAGGATCACATCCAGCGGCTGAAGACGCGCCTGGCGAATAGCCTGCCCGGCACTGTTACACAGCACTATTTTTTGTACCTGCTCTTCCAGCAGTGCGCCGATCAATTTCAGGTTGGCAGGGTTGTCATCCACCGCCATCACCGTCAGCGGTAAACGCGGCGAGGCCGGTAATTCGCTGAGTTGACGGCTATGCAGCTCCAGCAGCATGGGCAATAAGCGCGTCTGCGAAACAGGTTTAGCAATGCAGCCATCGATGCCGCGCACTTTCAGTTCATCTGCCAGCAGCATCACCGGGCTTGGCAAGGCCAGCAGCACATTATCAGCGCGATCCAGCAGGGAGTTAATCAGGTCATCGGCCAGTAACTGGTGCTGATCGACATCTACTGGCATTGCCATTAACAGCAGCGGATAGTGATCCTCTTTTAGCCCTTGCAGGGTTTCGCTGTAATCAATTTGCAGCGGCGTCACGCTTAACATTTGCAGCACCGATTTCGCCACGCTGGGATGGGATTCTACGTAAGCAATACGCGAATGCGATAATGCATCCAGTACGCGGGGCATCCCCGGTGCATTAGGATTGAGATCAAGCTGGACACGGATCCAGAAAGTTGATCCCTCTCCTGGCCGGCTGTAGAAAGTAATTTCACCGCCCATCTCTTTCACTAATTTTTGCGTAATCACCAGTCCTAAACCGGTGCCGCCATGGCGACGTGAGATGCTGGCGTCAGCCTGCCGGAATGCCTGAAATAGCTGCGTTTGTTGCTGCCCGGAAATACCGATGCCGGTATCGTGTACCTGTATCTCCAGCTTGACGCGGGTAGCGTTAATCGCAAGTAGATCGACTCTGAGATCGATAGTGCCTTTTTGGGTAAATTTGATGGCGTTGCCGATCAGGTTAATCAGAATTTGCTGTAAGCGCAGGGCATCGCCAATCACGTTATCAGGCACGCTACTGTCGCACACCACGGTCAATTCCAGGCCTTTTTCATGTGCGGATGGCGCTAATAACACCAGCGTTTCATCAAGGGTGGCGCGCAGCGGGAATGGAATGGATTCCAGCACCAGCTTACCCGCTTCAAGCTTTGAAAAATCGAGCACGTCATTGATGATGCTCAACAGGTTATTCGCTGAACGCTCAATGGTTTGCATATAATCGCGCTGAGTAGTGCGCAGCGGCGTTTTCAACATCTGACGAGTAAATCCAAGCACGCCATTCAGCGGCGTGCGCAGCTCGTGCGACATATTGGCAAGGAACTCAGACTTAATACGCGCCGCTTCCTGAGCACGCTTTTTCGCCAGATCCAGTTCAACGTTCTGGATCTCCAGCTGTTCCAGCGTTTCACGCAGATCATACGTAGCCTGATCGATATTGTGCTGCATCTCTTCGTGGTAGGCGGTGAGTGACATCGCCATCGCATTAATGCCATTCTTGAGGATATTTAGCTCGCCAAGCATGTATCCCTCGACGCGACTATCAAGTTGGCCGCGACGAATGCGGTCAACGGTGCTGACCATATTGCGGATCGGGCCAGTCACGTCGCGCATAAGTCGATAGGCAAACAGCATGGCAATGCACAGGCAGAACAGCAGCATCAGCGTGGCGACAAACACTTCTTTATACTGCTGCAGGCGTACCGATTGCAGATCGAGTTCAATCGCCACATAGCCCAGCGGATTACCGGACAGCTTTGCGCCTTCACCGGGGATCTCATCCACGGCATAGCGCTCAGTGGTGATCGGTTTGCGCAGGATTAACATATTGCCGTGCCGCTCTATTGAGACGTTATCCTGCAGGGCATTAATTTTCTCTTTCTGCAGCAGGCTAAGATTGTGTTTATTGTTTGAGCTGACATAAAGCCGGTTGCCTTTGTCGAAAACCGAAATCGCCCGGACAATATCTGAATGGCGACGATGCAGCAGACTAACCAACTCACTCATGGCGTCGCGGTTATGCCACGTCATGCTGTATTCACTGGAAATCGCCAGCGGCTCGATAATATTGACGCCAGCATCCATTACCTGTCGTTGCAGCTCGTTATAGCGGTGTACAACGAAGAAAGAGCTGAGCAGCAGGCCCACCATTAAGGTTGGAGCCAAAATCAAAACCATCATTCGCGCCCGCAGGCTGTATTTGGTCATAGTACGGCTGACTCCGGCGTTTACATCCTTGTGCATCCCGTCGGTAACGCCATGCACAGCGATTTTTAAGAGAGAATTCACAAGACTATGGCGCAATTTTACGTCGCAAAACAGCGCATGGCGATCAAACTATCACAGCAGGGTAAAGCACAGCCGTTACGCCACAGGCTAAGCAAAGCAGACTATTTAGGGTGCCAGGTGTCCCGTCTTGCCCCATTTTGATGCCCACTCTTAAGGCATGGATTGCACCGTTACGTCACTGTTTGCGCGCTAAAAAGGGTAAAACGGTTGAGGCAGGCTAAACGGGTGCGGGCAGATAACGCGCCACTGCGAATTTTGCGCCATCCTGATGCATGACACGCCAGCGACAGTAAAAAACTGGAACACTTTTCGCATAAATACCCGCTAACATTAACTCCTGAGCGAGAGCAGCTAAGGAATGAATAGCGCTAAGTCATAACCAACCGTTCTGTCAGCCGCACAGTCTTAAGCTAATCTTCAGCCTGCACATTTTTATGCAGATAACCGATGCGGCGAATCAGCAGAAGGCAAAAGCTATTGTCTGGCGGGGTCTGCAACCGGACGTTCAGCTGAGGGATCGGTTTTTCGGCATGGGAGACTTCTCGCTTCCTGCAGGAAAATTCGTACAAATTGCGGTAGGTGTGGCGAGCATAGCAGCATTAGGTCAGCAGGCAGCGTATAATGCGAATCTGAATAATCTTAAAAATGTCAGCCTGTTTCTGCACTAGCTGGGAGACGCTATTTCGCGCCAGCCGTGGGTGGAGCTGGGATTTAACAAGGTGTTACTCGATCCGGTACGTACTGCCGCCGCAGGCGTGATAACGCATGTGATTAAACTAGCACCACAACATGTGGTCTATGTTTCGAGTAATCCTGTAACGCTCGTCCGCGATAGCCAGACACGGCTATCGGCGGGTTACCAATTGGAAAGGGTCGTAATGCTGGATAGTTCCGACATAGCCATCATTTCGAATCCATGGTGCTGTTCATAAAAACATAAGCGATCGTTCAGATCGGTATGCCAGGAGAGGATATGGTTGCGGTTAGAAGTGCGCATTTAAATACGGCGGGGGAGTTTGCCCTCGACCAGTGGATCGCCAGTCTTGGCATGACCAACCCGCAATCATGTCAACGTATTGCCGAAACCTGGTGCTATTGTGAAGCCCAAACGCACAACCATCCGCGACAATCTCTGCTGCTGTGGCGTGGCATTGAGATGGTCGAAATCCTCTCGATGCTCAGTATGGATATTGACAGCCTGTGCGCCGCGCTAATTTTCCCGCTCGCGAATGATGAAGTGGTCAGTGAAGAGGCGCTGGAACAAGCCGTCGGCAAAAGTATCGTTTCGCTGGTGCGTGGTGTGCGCGATATGGACGCTATCCGCCAGCTCAAAGCAATCCACAATGACTCTATGGCCTCCGAGCAGGTGGATAACGTCCGCCGGATGTTGCTGGCCATGGTGGAAGATTTCCGCTGCGTCGTACTGAAGCTGGCGGAACGCATCATGAATCTGCGCGAAATGAAAGACGCGTCGGAAGATGAGCGTGTACTGGCCGCCAAAGAGAGCACCAATATCTATGCTCCCCTGGCCAATCGCCTGGGCATTGGTCAGCTGAAGTGGGAGCTGGAGGATTACTGCTTCCGCTATTTGCATCCTGACGAATATAAACGTATCGCCAGGCTGCTTCATGAGCGCCGCATTGACCGTGAACAGTACATCGAAAATTTCGTCGATAACTTGCGCAAAGAGATGGCGAAAGAGGGCGTGCGTGCTGACGTGTATGGGCGTCCAAAACATATCTACAGCATCTGGCGTAAGATGCAGAAAAAATCGCTGGCGTTCGACGAGTTGTTTGACGTGCGTGCGGTGCGCATCGTGGCAGAACGGTTGCAGGATTGTTATGGCGCGCTGGGAACGGTGCATACGCTATACCGTCATTTGCCTAGCGAGTTTGATGATTACGTCGCTAACCCAAAACCCAACGGCTATCAGTCGATTCATACCGTAGTGCTGGGGCCGAAAGGCAAAACGGTTGAAATCCAGATTCGTACCCGCCAGATGCATGAAGATGCTGAACTGGGGGTTGCTGCGCACTGGAAGTACAAAGAAGGCCCTTCTTCCAGCAATGCGCGTGGTGCAGCCGGCCATGAAGAACGCATAGCATGGCTGCGTAAGTTGATTACCTGGCAGGAAGAGATGGCCGATTCCGGCGAAATGCTGGAAGAGGTGCGCAGTCAGGTATTCGACGATCGCGTTTACGTGTTTACCCCCAAAGGGGATGTGGTTGATCTCCCCGCCGGTTCAACGCCGCTCGACTTCGCTTATCACATTCACAGTGACATCGGGCATCGCTGCATTGGCGCAAAAATCGGCGGCCGCATCGTTCCGTTTACCTACCAGTTGCAGATGGGCGATCAGGTTGAAGTGAGCACTCAGAAACAGCCGAATCCAAGTCGCGACTGGCTGAATCCGAATCTTGGCTATATTACTACCAGCCGTGGACGTTCAAAGATTCATAACTGGTTCCGTAAACAGGATCGCGACAAGAACATTCTTGCTGGCCGACAGATTCTGGACAGCGAACTGAGCCAGATAGGCATCAGCCTGAAAGAAGCGGAAAAGCTGTTGCTGCCGCGCTATAACGTTACCTCGCTTGAAGAGCTGCTGGCATCCATTGGCGGCGGCGATATTCGCCTTAATCAGATGGTTAACTTCCTGCAGGCTAAGCTTAATAAGCCAAGCGCTGAAGAGGAGGACCGCGAAGCGTTACGTCAGTTGACGCAAAAATCGCATTCTGTATCGTCGCGCAAAGAGAGTGGACGCGTTGTAGTGGAAGGGGTTGGCAACCTGATGCATTACATTGCGCGCTGCTGCCAGCCCATTCCGGGCGACGCTATTGTTGGCTTTATTACGCAAGGTCGCGGCATTTCCATCCATCGCGCTGACTGCGACCAGCTTGCTGAGCTGATTTCACACGCGCCAGAGCGCATTGTTGATGCGGTATGGGGCGAAAGCTATTCCAGCGGTTATTCGCTGGTGGTGCGTGTAACTGCTAACGATCGCAGCGGACTGCTGCGTGACATCACCACGATTCTCGCCAACGAGAAGGTCAATGTGCTGGGCATGTCGAGCCGCAGCGATACCAGAAAGCAACTGGCTACCATTGATATGGACATTGAAATTTATAATCAGCAGGTGCTGGGCCGCGTGCTGGCACGTCTGAATCAGGTGCCCGATATTATTGATGCGCACCGCCTGCATTGAGTTACCCTCCATCAAAAATGACCGTACTGGCTGCCTCTGTCTTGCAGAGGCTAGCCTGCATCTGGCATCTTTATCTGCTCAGATCATCATCACTTAAAAGGATCCTTCATGAATTCAATTGATCGCCTGCTGGGCATTATGGAAACCCTGCGCGATCCGCAACGCGGCTGTCCGTGGGATCGCGAACAGACCTTTGCCAGCATTGCGCCTTATACCCTTGAAGAAACCTACGAAGTTCTGGACGCTATCCAGCGTCAGGACTTTGACGATCTGCGCGGTGAATTAGGCGATCTGCTGTTTCAGGTCGTGTTCTATGCCCAAATGGCCAACGAGCAAAAGCGTTTCAGTTTCGACGATATTTGCAACGCCATTAGCGATAAGCTGGTGCGCCGCCATCCGCATATTTTTGCCGACGCCAAAGCCGAAAACAGCGCGGAGGTATTGAAGAACTGGGAAGCTATCAAAACTTCAGAACGCGCCGGGAAGGCTCAGCACTCGGCGCTTGATGATATTCCCAAGGCCCTGCCTGCGTTGATGCGTGCGCACAAAATTCAGAAGCGTTGCCACAATGTCGGTTTCGACTGGACCTCCCTGGGACCGGTGGTCGATAAAGTGCATGAAGAACTCGATGAAGTGATGCACGAAGTACAGCAATCCGTTATTGATGAGCAAAAGTTAGAAGAAGAAATTGGCGATCTGCTGTTTGCGACGGTCAATTTATCGCGCCATTTGGGTAGCAAAGCCGAAATGGCATTGCAAAAAGCCAATGATAAATTTGAGCGACGCTTCCGTCAGGTAGAGGCTATTATTGCTGCACAAGGGTTAAGCATGCCGGGCGCTACGCTGGAGCAAATGGAAGCGGCCTGGCAACAGGTCAAAATTTTGGAAACAAGCTGATTATTCCACCGCTGTGCATAAAATCGCCGCTTAAGCTTACACGATTCAGCCTGGCGGCAACTTTGTGACATACATCAACCTTTCATCTTCCTCTATCCGCTATGTTAGCCGCAGCATTGCGTTGGAGAAGGGCAGTGATTCATCAATTGTGGCTGATAGCGGTTTCCAGTATACTGTTTTCCCGTCCTGGTTATTCCACCGTCTTTAAACCTAAACTCTCAGGTTCAGCATGACAACGAATTATATTTTTGTGACCGGCGGGGTTGTTTCCTCTCTGGGTAAAGGCATTGCCGCAGCCTCCCTCGCAGCCATTCTCGAAGCCCGTGGTCTGAACGTGACCATCATGAAGCTGGATCCGTATATCAACGTCGATCCAGGCACCATGAGTCCAACTCAGCACGGTGAAGTATTTGTTACGGATGACGGAGCCGAAACCGATCTGGATTTGGGCCACTACGAACGCTTCATTCGTACCCGTATGTCGCGTCGCAACAACTTCACGACTGGTCGAATCTATTCAGAAGTCCTACGCAAAGAGCGCCGTGGCGATTATCTGGGCGCGACGATTCAGGTCATTCCCCACATCACTAACGCTATCAAAGAACGCATTATTGAAGGTGGCGAAGGCCATGATGTCGTGCTGGTTGAAATCGGCGGTACTGTGGGTGACATCGAATCGCTGCCCTTCCTTGAGGCTATTCGCCAGATGGCGGTAGATGTGGGCCGCGAACATACCATGTATATGCACCTGACGCTGGTGCCTTACATGGCTGCGGCTGGCGAAGTGAAAACCAAGCCAACGCAACACTCCGTTAAAGAACTGCTTTCTATCGGTATCCAGCCAGACGTGCTGATCTGTCGTTCCGATCGCGCGGTGCCTGCCAACGAACGCGGCAAAATTGCGCTGTTCTGTAACGTGCCGGAAAAAGCGGTTATCTCACTGAAAGATGTCGATTCCATTTATAAAATTCCAGGCATGCTGAAATCGCAGGGCCTGGATGACTATATCTGCAAACGCTTCAACCTGAACGCACCAGAAGCCAATCTGGCCGAGTGGGAACAGGTGATTTACGAAGAAGCGAATCCAGGCGGCGAAGTCAATATTGGTATGGTTGGCAAATACGTTGAACTGCCGGATGCGTATAAATCCGTTATCGAAGCGTTGAAACATGGCGGCCTGAAAAATCGCGTCACCGTGAATATCAAACTGATTGACTCGCAGGATGTTGAATCGCGTGGTGTCGAAATTCTGAAAGATTTGGATGCTATCCTGATTCCCGGTGGCTTCGGTTACCGTGGCGTTGAAGGCAAGCTGATGACCGCGCAATATGCCCGTGAAAACAACGTGCCATACCTGGGTATCTGCCTTGGTATGCAGGTGGCATTGATGGAATTTGCGCGCAACGTGGCGGGTCTTGAAGGCGCCAACTCCACTGAATTTGTGCCAGACTGTAAATACCCGGTGGTTGCATTGATCACCGAATGGCGTGATGAAAACGGCAATGTTGAAGTGCGTACTGAGCAGAGCGATCTCGGCGGCACTATGCGCCTTGGCAGCCAGCAGTGTCAGTTAACGCCAGACAGCAAGGTTCGCCAGCTGTATGGTACTGATACCATTGTGGAGCGCCATCGCCATCGCTATGAAGTCAACAATATGCTGTTGAAGCCGATTGAGGCTGCAGGTTTGCGCATTGCGGGACGTTCTGGCGATGACCAACTGGTAGAGATCATTGAAATCCCCGATCACCCGTGGTTTGTGGCTTGTCAGTTCCACCCGGAATTCACGTCGACCCCACGCGATGGTCATCCACTGTTTGCCGGTTTTGTTAAGGCCGCGCATGAGTACCAGAAGCGTTTAGCGAAGTAAGTTTCACGAGCAGCGCGCGAACTTTTCGCGCGCTGTTTGTCTTAGGATTGACTAACTTGTACTGAGGAAAATCGTAATGTCCAAAATCGTAAAAGTCATCGGTCGCGAAATTATCGACTCACGTGGTAACCCGACTGTTGAAGCAGAAGTGCATCTGGAAGGCGGTTTCGTTGGTCTGGCAGCGGCGCCATCAGGTGCGTCTACCGGTTCACGCGAAGCACTGGAACTGCGTGACGGTGACAAATCTCGTTTCCTGGGCAAAGGCGTGACCAAAGCTGTTGCTGCGGTAAACGGTCCGATTGCTGACGCGGTAAAAGGCAAAGACGCGAAAGATCAGGCGAACATCGACAAAATCATGATCGACCTGGACGGTACGGATAATAAATCCAACTTTGGTGCAAACGCCATTCTGGCGGTTTCTCTGGCTGCGGCGAAAGCGGCTGCTGCGTCTAAAGGCCAGCCGCTGTATGAGCACATCGCTGAACTGAACGGCACGCCAGGCAAATATTCTATGCCGCTGCCAATGATGAATATCATCAATGGTGGTGAGCACGCCGATAACAACGTCGATATTCAGGAATTCATGATCCAACCGGTTGGCGCTTCAAACGTAAAAGAAGCTATCCGTATGGGTTCTGAAGTGTTCCACAACCTGGCGAAAGTGCTGAAAAGCAAAGGCATGAGCACCGCTGTGGGTGACGAAGGGGGCTACGCGCCAAACCTGGGTTCCAACGCCGAAGCGCTGGCTGTTATCGCCGAAGCGGTAAAAGCCGCCGGTTACGAGCTGGGTAAAGACATCACCCTGGCGATGGACTGTGCAGCCTCTGAATTCTATAAAGATGGCAAGTACGTCCTGGCGGGTGAAGGTGGCAAAGCGTTCACGTCCGAAGAATTCACCCACTTCCTGGAAGATCTGACCAAACAGTACCCCATCGTTTCTATCGAAGATGGCCTGGACGAGTCTGACTGGAACGGTTTCGCTTATCAGACCAAAGTGCTGGGTGACAAAATCCAGCTGGTAGGTGATGACCTGTTCGTGACTAACACCAAAATTCTGAAAGAAGGCATCGATAAAGGCATCGCAAACTCCATTCTGATCAAATTCAACCAGATCGGTTCTTTGACCGAAACGCTGGCTGCTATCAAAATGGCAAAAGATGCAGGCTACACTGCGGTGATTTCGCACCGTTCAGGTGAAACCGAAGATGCAACCATCGCTGACCTGGCGGTAGGTACAGCAGCGGGCCAGATCAAAACTGGCTCAATGAGCCGTTCTGACCGTGTTGCTAAATACAACCAGCTGATCCGTATTGAAGAAGCGCTGGGCTCAAAAGCGCCATTCAATGGTCTGAAAGAAGTTAAAGGCCAGTAATCGGTTGCGGATGCAGCGTAAAAGCTGCATCGCCTGATAATAAAGCCCCGCGAGTCTGCGGGGCTTTTGCTTTTTTAGCACCAGGCAGCTGTTGTTGTAAGGTATAAACCTGCCATAATCAGCGCCCTGATTTTTCCGAGCGAGTAAAAAATGTTCTACCCGATTAACGAAATGTTCCAGACGCTGCAGGGCGAAGGTTTTTATACCGGTGTGCCAGCCATCTTCATCCGTTTACAGGGATGCCCGGTGGGTTGCAGTTGGTGTGATACCCGGCATACCTGGGAAAAGCTGGCGGATCGGGAAACATCGCTCGGCGACATTCTGGTAAAAACCGTAGAAAGCGATGCCTGGGGTGATGCCGATGCTGCAACATTAATAAAAGCGATAGAGCAGCAGGGCTGGACGGCGCGCCATGTGGTTATCACCGGCGGCGAGCCCGCTATTTATGATTTGCGTCCGCTCACGGAAGCACTGGAAGCAGCCGGTTTTAATTGTCAGATTGAAACCAGTGGCACGCACGAGATCTATTGTTCTGCAAAAACCTGGGTAACGGTATCACCGAAGGTAAACATGCGTGGCGGTTATGATGTGCTGGCGCAGGCGCTAAGCCGGGCCGATGAGATCAAACATCCGGTAGCGCGTGAGCGCGATGTAGAAGCATTAGATGAATTACTGGCGGGCCTTCAGGACAGCAAATCACGCGTCATTGCATTACAGCCTATCAGCCGCAAAGAGACGGCGACCAGACTTTGCATTGACACCTGTATTGCCCGCAACTGGCGTTTATCGATGCAAACACATAAGTATCTGAATATTGCCTGATGTAAAAAGGGCGGCAATGCGCCGCCTTTGAATCTTACTGTTTTGCCTTCCAGGCGTCATACGCCTTTTTGATTTCAGTTTTCGCCGTTGCGGCATCCTGGAAACCGTTCAGCTCCACTTTCTTACGACCATCTGGCAACTGTTTATAGACGCGGAAAAAAGCCTCTAAACGCTGCACTTCCATCTTCGGCAGATCGCTTAACGATTTAATATCGTCATAAGTCGGATCGACTTTACTGGCGGGCACCGCGACGATTTTATCATCCTCTTCACCGCCATCGATCATTTTCAATACACCAATCGGACGCAGCTTGATCAATGTGCCAGGAGACATTGGCGCGCGGGTATAAAAGATCACGTCAAGCGGATCGTTATCGCCACCCAGCGACTGCGTCAGCGAACCATAATTAGCCGGATACGCGACCGGCATTGACTGAAAACGATCGGCAACAATAAAACCGGTTTTTGCGTCAGTTTCATATTTGATTATCCCACCCGCCGGAATTTCCGTGACGGCATAAAACTCTTCCGGCACGTTTTGGGGTTGTGGGAAAATAAGCACATTTTCCGCCTGAACGGCGGCAGAGGATGAAACAAGCAGAGCAATAACTGAAAGGTGTTTTACCAGGCCCATTGTTGATTCTCATGATCTTTAATGAAGGAGGTAATAACCTAGGGGGAGAAGATGACAGTGGGATGAACCAGAGCTTTTGCGTATAGCAAAATTTCAGGCAGCAGGTAACAGAGTTGCGAACGCGACGCCAGCCGCTGACCGGGTTGAGTGGCTACGGCAAGTGGCAGATGTGTCGGCAACAGGTTTGAACGCGGCTTAGCGGCGGCCCCAACGGGGCGAAACTCACCGAAGGGCCGAATAACCGGCCAGCGCACCCGCAGCCTGAAAGGCGAAATATATCAGCCGCGGTAAACGCAACCGGCGGTACAGGTCTCTTTGATCATGACTGCACTTAGCAGCGGCAAGCGGGGTTTCATCTGGTCCCAAATCCATTTTGCCAGCACTTCGCTGGTGGGATTTTCCAGCCCTGGGATCTCGTTGAGATAATAGTGATCGAGACGATTATAAACAGGTTTAAACGCTGCCTTCAGGTCGGCAAAATCCATCACCCAGCCGGTATAGGCATCCACCTCACCGGTGATTTCCAGACGAACCAGGAATGAATGGCCGTGTAAACGACCACATTTATGTCCTTCAGGCACATTCGGCAGATGATGAGCGGCTTCAAACTGGAATTCTTTAAATAACGTGGTAGACATAAGGGTTCTCAGACTTAAAAAACCGCTGAATTCTACCCGAAATGCAAATTTTTCGCACCCGATAAGCGTCAGCGCGCTTTTTTTATCATGCCTTCTGGCTTTCGTTCTGGTTAATTTCCTGATTAATAAACACTTTATTTACCACTTTTGACGATTTAGATGACCTGGAAAACCGCTTAGTCATTTTGGTTATTAAATATGTCGAAGCTTTATTTAATCGTTAATATACGGCCCGGTAACCTACTCACTCTTCCGCCATTTTACGGTCCGGACTTCTGATACTGGAATTTTTAACGCGATGACGACTCAGGCACCAGGTTCAATGCTCCCGCTCTCGCCGGAGCAACTCGCTCGCTTACAGGCGGCGACGACGGATTTTTCCACTACACAAATGGCGTGGCTCTCAGGTTATTTCTGGGGCATGGTCAACCAAACTCCCGACAGCGTGGCAGCAAGCGCGCCTGCACAGGCTGAGATTCCGGCCGTTACGCTGCTCTCTGCCTCACAGACCGGCAATGCTCGCCGCCTGGCGGAGCAGCTGCGTGATGACTTACTGGCAGCCAAACTGAACGTCAACCTGGTGAATGCCGGCGATTATAAATTCAAACAGATCGGCCAGGAAAAACTGCTGGTAGTGGTGACGTCTACGCAGGGCGAAGGCGAGCCGCCAGAAGAAGCGGTGGCGTTGCATAAATTCCTGATGTCGAAAAAAGCGCCAAAAATGGACGGAGCCGCTTTCGCGGTGTTTGGTCTTGGCGATACATCGTATGAATTTTTCAGTAAAGCGGGTAAAGATTTTGATGGTCGCCTGGCAGAACTGGGTGCCGAACGCTTGCTGGATCGCGTGGATGCTGACGTTGAATATGCCGATCAGGCCGCAGCCTGGCGCAGCGCGCTGACAGAGATACTGAAAAAGCGCATACCTACTGAGTCGGCAGCGCAAGCCGCGGTTACCGCAGCGGGTAGCGTAAATGAAGTGTTCAGCAGTCCGTATACCAAAGAAGCGCCACTCAGCGCCAGCTTTGCCGTGAATCAGAAAATCACCGGTCGCGATTCTGACAAAGACGTGCGCCACATTGAAATCGACTTAGGTGATTCTGGTCTGCGCTATCAGCCAGGCGATGCGCTTGGCGTATGGTATGAAAACGACGCGGAGCTGGTTAAGGAACTGCTTGAGCTGGTATGGCTGAAAGGTGATGAGCCGGTCGATATTAACGGACAAACCCTGCCACTGGCCGAAGCATTACAAAAGCACTTTGAACTGACGGTGAATACTGCACAGATCGTGGCGCAATACGCAACGCTGTCGCGCAACGAAGAGTTGCTGTCGCTGGTCGATGACAAAGCTAAGCTGCAGAAATATGCACAGTATTATCCCATTGTCGATATGGTGCGGCTGGCACCGGCTGAACTTACTGCTGAACAGCTGTGTGGTTTGCTGCGTCCATTAACGCCGCGTCTTTACTCCATTGCTTCTTCGCAGGCCGAAACCGACACTGAAGTACATATCACTGTGGGGGCGGTGCGTTTTGATATTGAAGATCGGCAACGCGGCGGTGGCGCATCCACCTGGCTTGCGGATCGCATTGAGGAAGATGGCGAAATTCGTGTGTTTATTGAGCACAACGATAACTTCCGTCTGCCGATTAACCCGGACGCCCCGGTCATCATGATCGGACCGGGTACGGGCATCGCACCGTTCCGCGCTTTTATGCAGCAGCGCGATAACGACGGCGCTGCCGGTAAAAACTGGCTGTTCTTCGGCAACCCACATTTCACTGAGGATTTCCTGTATCAGGTTGAGTGGCAAAAATACGTGAAGGATGGCTTGTTGACCCATATCGATTTGGCGTGGTCACGCGATCAGGCTGAGAAGATCTATGTACAAGATAAAATCCGTGCCAAAGGGGCGGAAGTGTGGCGCTGGATTGAAGAAGGCGCCCACCTTTACGTTTGCGGTGACGCGAATCGCATGGCAAAAGACGTCGAGCAGGCATTGCTGGATGTGGTGGTCGAACACGGCGGAATGGATCGTGAAACGGCTGACGAATTTTTAAGTGAACTGCGCATTGAGCGCCGTTATCAGCGAGACGTTTACTAATGAGCGAAAAACACCCTGGACCGCTGGTTGTCGAAGGCAAATTAGCGGACGCCGAGCGTCTGAAAAAACAGAGTAACTACCTGCGTGGCACTATCCTTGACGATCTCGATGATGGCCTGACGGGCGGTTTTACTGGCGACAATTTCCTGTTGATCCGTTTTCACGGCATGTATCAACAGGATGACCGTGACATTCGAGCCGAACGTGCCGGGCAGAAGCTGGAAGCGCGTCACGCGATGATGCTGCGTTGTCGTTTACCAGGCGGCATCATCACACCACATCAGTGGCTGGCGATTGATAAATTTGCGACCGATAAAACCCTTTACGGCAGCATTCGCCTGACTAACCGCCAGACTTTTCAGTTTCACGGCATCTTAAAGAAAAACGTAAAACCGTCACACCAGATGCTGCACGAAGTCGGCCTTGATGCGCTGGCAACGGCTAACGATGTGAACCGTAACGTGTTATGCACCTCAAACCCGATAGAATCGGAATTACATCAGGAAGCCTACGAGTGGGCGAAAAAACTTTCTGAGCACCTGCTGCCACGCACCCGCGCTTATGCGGAAATCTGGTGGGATCAGGAGAAAGTCGCCACCACTGATGAGGAGCCGATCCTTGGTGAAACTTATCTGCCGCGTAAGTTCAAAACTACCGTGGTGATCCCGCCGCATAACGATGTGGATCTCCATGCTAACGATCTGAACTTTATTGCCATCGCAGAGAAGGGCAAATTGATCGGTTTTAATCTGCTGGTTGGCGGCGGTTTGTCGATTGAACACAGTAACAAAGCGACCTATGCGCGTACCGCAAGCGAGTTTGGTTATCTGCCGGTAGAAAAGATCCTTGATGTGGCAGAAGCCGTGGTAACGACGCAGCGCGACTGGGGTAATCGCACCGATCGTAAAAACGCCAAAACCAAATACACGCTTGAACGTGTTGGCGTTGAGACGTTTAAAGCCGAAGTTGAGAAGCGTGCTGGTTTAACGTTTGAGCCGATTCGCCCTTATGAATTCACTACGCGTGGCGATCGTATTGGCTGGATCAAAGGCATCGACAATAAATGGCACCTGACGCTGTTTATTGAAAATGGTCGCTTGCTGGACTATCCGGGCCGTCCGCTGAAAAGCGGCATCGCCGAAATTGCCAAAATTCACCAGGGCGATTTCCGCCTGACCGCTAACCAGAATTTAATTGTGGCAGGCGTACCGGAAAGTGAAAAAGCCGCTATCGAGGCCATTGCGCGTAAGCATGGCTTAATGGAAAACATCACGCCGCAGCGTGAAAATTCCATGGCCTGTGTGGCGTTCCCAACGTGTCCGCTGGCCATGGCTGAAGCCGAGCGTTTCCTGCCATCCTTTGTAACTAAAGTTGAAGAGATCATGCACGGACACGGCGTTGGCGAAGAGCACATCGTGTTACGCGTTACCGGTTGTCCTAACGGTTGTGGTCGTGCCATGCTGGCTGAAATCGGTTTAGTCGGCAAAGCGCCAGGCCGTTATAACCTGCACATCGGCGGTAATCGCATAGGCACGCGTATTCCGCGCATGTATCGCGAAAACATTACCGAAAGCGAGATCCTTGCAAGCATCGATGACCTGGTCGGTCGTTGGGCGCAAGAGCGTCAGGGTGAAGAAGGTTTTGGCGACTTTGTTATCCGCGCTGGGATCGTAAAACCGGTAGTGGACCCCGCGCGTGATTTTTGGGATCAGGAGGTAAAATGAGCCAGTTAGACCTCGCAGCACTGAATGAAATGTCCCCGGTACAGCGCGCCATGGCGCTGGCCGCAACCAACGCACAGCTGGAGAAATCTTCTGCTGAAGAGCGCGTGAGTTGGGCGCTGGAGAATTTACCGGGCGTTTACGTGCTCTCCTCCAGTTTCGGTATTCAGGCGGCGGTGTCGCTGCACTTAGTGACGCGTCAGCAGCCAGATATTCCGGTGATCCTGACCGATACCGGCTATCTGTTTCCTGAAACCTACCGCTTTATCGATGAGCTGGCTGGCCAGCTCAATCTGAACCTGAAAGTGTTCCACGCGGAGACGTCACCTGCCTGGCAGGAGGCGCGTTACGGTAAGCTTTGGGAACAGGGCGTTGAAGGTATCGAAAAGTACAACGCAATCAATAAAGTGGAGCCGATGAATCGCGGGCTGGAAGCACTGGGCGCACAAACCTGGTTTGCCGGTTTGCGTCGCGATCAGTCTGGCAGTCGGGCGAATTTGCCCGTGCTAGGCGTACAGCGCGGCGTGTTTAAGGTGCTGCCAATCATTGACTGGGACAACCGTCAGATCCATCAGTACTTACAGGAAAATAACCTGAAATACCATCCGCTATGGGATGAAGGGTATCTTTCGGTCGGCGACACTCATACTACGCGTAAGTGGGAACCCGGCATGGCGGAAGAAGAGACGCGCTTCTTTGGCCTGAAGCGCGAATGCGGTCTGCACGAAGGCTAGTGAATAATAAGGGCGCCAGCTGGCGTCCTTATCATCAGACCTCTCTTAAGGCAGCAAACGCCTCGGCTGCACGCGTCACGTTCACTTTTGTTACCTCGTAATTTGCGACCGCCACAAACGGATCTTCTGCCAGAATCGTATCCAGACGATCACGATCAATATCCTTTACCAGCACCATGCCGCCAGTACGTGGATCCTTTCTTCCAGCCGCAATAAAAACACCGGCATCAAAATAACGATCCAGCCACTGAACATGCAGTTCCAGCAAGGCTTCGACTTCTTCTACAGGACGAGAGTAGCTCAGATAAACTACGTACATGTCAGATCCTCATACTTTGGGGTGAGTGAGCTCGCTGAGCAGCGGCAGCAATACTTTCACGCTTTCGCGGGTGCGCTGGGTAATGCGGCCCGCCAGCCAGCGATCCAGATAAGCGAGATTATCACGGTCAGTTTGATGGCGCGTGGTGCCGTCAGGAAAGTGGCGTGTGCGGCTACGCTGCTGCGCGCCATCCTGATTTCCAGACGCCCAGTTACTGGCGGTAACGTCCAGCAGCGGGAAGCCTGCTTTATCAAAGGCATTAATGCCAGGATAATCTTTGCGGTTCAGTTGGTGGCTTGCCGCCGGAATACCCAGTTCACGCGCCAGATACAATGCTCGCTCGCTGGTTTGCTTACGTACCGCGCGCGGTGTATTCAGGCCGCTATTAAAGTAAAGACGATCGCCGGTAATCAAGCTATTGAGATCAATGACCAGTAAAGTATTTTTCTTCTCTTTATCGCTCATGCGCGCCACATAATCATCCATGCCGTGCAGGTTCGCTTCACCTGCGCTCAGCGCGACAAAGCGCACGCCGTAGTGCAGCGGTTTTTCACTTAGCTTTTTCGCCAGCTCCAGCATGACACCTAAGCCGGAAGCGTTGTCATCGACGCCTTGCAGACGCAGGCCACCTATATTTTGATTTGCCTGACTACTGCTTTGCGGCATCCAGGTATCAAGTTGCGCGACGATGAGAATTTCCTGCGGCTCGCTACCGGCACGAGCGGCAATCACTGACGTTGCCGTAAGTTTATGCCAGCGTATTTTGCCATCACTCTCATGCCAGTCGTAACCGGTATTAAACTGACGGGTGTTAGTCTGAAAACCCAATGAGATAAATTGTTGTTGTAAGTAATCGGCGGCCATAAGTTCAGCCGGACTACCGCTCATACGGCCGGGAAAATAGGTAGCGATATGGCGTATTTGCTGTTCAGCAAACTGTCCTGGGGCGTCAGTCGCAGCCTGGGCAGGAAAAATACAGCTGCAACTGAGCAGCACCGCCAGCGCGGTCAGGCGGAGAGAGGCAAACATGCGGCGTTCCTTGTGGCTCATTCCGTAACAAAAATGTCGAAAAAAATTTCGCGCTTAGTATGAAACTGTGACCCTCATTACACAATTTGATTCGCTCCGAAAGGCTCGTAAGATCATCCGCTAAGCACATTTTGTTCTGAGCTTTCTTCGCCCGTTATTCCATTCGGGAACTACTCATTCCAATTCGTAATTTCATCTGGATAAACACCGGGACGTATAGTCGCGTTAACGCAAAGTTACAACGCTAAGGTTAACGTGGATTATTTGCCTCTTTTTGCCAGTCTCAAAGGCCGGCCAGTTTTGGTTGTCGGCGGTGGAGAAATTGCGGCGCGGAAAACAGAATTGCTACGTCGTGCAGGTGCGCGTGTGCAGATTGCTGCGCGCGAACTCTGTCCCGAGCTACAGTCGCTGCATGAGACGCAACAGCTGGAATGGCTGGCAACCACCTTTGATCCGGCTCAGCTCGACGGTGTGTTTCTGGTGATTGCGGCAACGGATGACAATGCGCTGAACGCGCAGGTATTTGAGACGGCTAACGCACGGCAGAAGCTGGTGAATGTGGTTGATGACCAGCCAAAATGCAGCTTTATTTTTCCTTCCATCGTGGATCGTTCACCGCTGGTGGTGGCGATCTCATCCAGCGGCACTGCGCCAGTGCTGGCGCGCATCTTACGTGAAAAACTTGAAGCGCTGCTGCCTGCCAATCTTGGCCAAATGGCAGAGGTGGCAGGTCTTTGGCGCGATAAAGTAAAACAGCGGTTTACCCGCATTGCCGATCGCCGTCGCTTTTGGGAGCGTGCATTTAATGGGTTGTTCGCCAGCCAGATGGCGGCGGGCAATGTAAATGAAGCGAAGCTGACGCTTGAATGTGAACTGAGCGATGAACCCCGTCGCCAGGGCGAAATTATTCTGGTGGGTGCAGGCCCTGGCGACAGTGGCTTGCTGACGTTACGTGGCCTGCAGGTCATGCAGCTGGCAGACGTAGTGCTCTACGACCATCTGGTCAGCGACGAAGTCCTGGATCTGGTGCGCCGCGATGCCGATCGCATCTGTGTGGGCAAACGCGCAGGCGCACATTCGGTGCCGCAGGAAGAGACAAATCACCTGTTGGTCAAACTGGCACGACAAGGCAAACGCGTGGTGCGCCTGAAAGGCGGTGACCCGTTTATTTTTGGTCGGGGCGGGGAAGAGCTACAGGCTGCACAGCAGGCGGGTATTCCTTTTCAGGTCGTACCCGGCGTTACCGCTGCAGCAGGCGCAACGGCCTATGCGGGCATTCCATTAACGCATCGCGATCATGCACAGAGCGTGCTGTTCATTACCGGCCATTGCCGTACTGATGGCGACGGCATTGACTGGTCATCACTGGCGCGTGCGCGCCAGACACTGGCGATTTACATGGGCACGGTGAAAGCGGCTGAAATTAGCGCAGGGCTGATTCAGCACGGACGCGCCGCGTCTACGCCAGTTGCGGTAATCAGCCGCGGTACGCGACAAGATCAACAGGTGTTGACCGGCACCTTAGAACAGCTTGAGGCGCTGGCGGCATCAGCGCCGACTCCGGCACTGTTAGTGATTGGAGAAGTGGTCAATTTGCACGGGCAGCTCGCCTGGTTTCAACATTCAGCACAGCAGGGGACTCGCGAGTCCGCCGTTGTCAATCTGGCTTGAGGGAAAAACTATGGACCAAAAAAGGCTCACTCATCTGCGTCAGTTAGAGGCAGAGAGTATCCATATCATTCGCGAAGTCGCGGCGGAGTTCAGCAATCCGGTGATGATGTATTCCATCGGTAAAGACTCATCGGTGATGCTGCATCTGGCGCGTAAAGCGTTTTATCCGGGTACGCTGCCGTTTCCGCTGCTGCATGTGGATACCGGCTGGAAATTCCAGGAAATGTATGCGTTCCGCGATCGCACCGTGAAAGCGATGGGCGCCGAGTTGCTGGTTCATCGTAACCCGGAAGGCGTAGCGATGGGCATTAACCCGTTTGTACACGGTAGCGCGAAGCACACCGACATCATGAAAACCGAGGGCCTGAAGCAGGCGCTGAATAAATACGGTTTTGATGCAGCTTTTGGTGGCGCACGTCGTGATGAAGAAAAGTCACGCGCGAAAGAGCGTATTTACTCGTTCCGCGATCGTTTCCATCGCTGGGATCCAAAAAATCAGCGCCCTGAGCTGTGGCATAACTACAACGGTCAAATTAACAAAGGCGAAAGCATACGTGTGTTCCCGCTGTCGAACTGGACTGAGCTGGACATCTGGCAGTATATCTTCCTGGAAAATATCGAGATCGTTCCGTTATATCTCGCTGCGCCGCGTCCGGTACTGGAGCGTGATGGCATGTTGATGATGGTGGATGATGATCGCATCGATCTGCAGCCCGGCGAAGTGATCAAGCAGCGTATGGTGCGTTTCCGTACCCTTGGCTGCTGGCCTCTGACCGGCGCTGTAGAGTCAGATGCGCAAACGCTGCCGGAAATCATCGAAGAGATGCTGGTTTCTACTACCAGCGAGCGTCAGGGCCGCGTGATCGACCGCGACCAGTCCGGTTCGATGGAACTGAAAAAACGTCAGGGTTATTTCTAAGGAGACGCCAGATGAATACTGTTATTGCACAACAAATTGCCGATCAGGGCGGCGTTGAAGCCTGGCTGACCGCACAACAACATAAAAGCCTGCTGCGTTTCCTGACCTGCGGTAGCGTTGATGATGGCAAAAGTACGCTGATTGGGCGTTTGCTGCATGACACACGCCAGATTTATGAGGACCAGCTCTCCTCGCTGCACAACGACAGCAAACGTCACGGCACCCAGGGTGAGAAACTCGACCTGGCGCTGCTGGTGGATGGTCTGCAAGCCGAGCGCGAACAGGGCATTACTATTGACGTCGCGTATCGCTATTTCTCCACCGAGAAGCGTAAGTTTATCATTGCCGACACGCCGGGACATGAACAGTACACGCGTAATATGGCGACTGGCGCGTCAACCTGTGATTTAGCGATTTTGCTGATCGACGCGCGCAAAGGTGTGCTGGATCAAACTCGCCGTCACAGCTTTATTTCTACCCTGCTGGGTATCAAACATCTGATCGTAGCGATCAATAAAATGGACCTGGTGGCGTACAAGCAGGACGTTTTCGAGCAGATCAAACAGGATTATCTCGATTTTGCTGAGCAGTTGCCGCAAGACCTGGATATCCGTTTTGTACCGATGTCGGCGCTGGAAGGGGATAATGTGGCTTCGGCAAGCCAGACGATGCCCTGGTACAGCGGTCCGACGCTGCTGGACGTGCTGGAAACCGTTGAACTGAACCGCGTCGTTGATCATCAGCCCATGCGTTTCCCGGTGCAGTACGTAAACCGTCCGAATCTCGATTTTCGCGGCTACGCGGGAACGCTGGCGTCTGGCAGCGTGAAAGTCGGACAGCGCGTTAAGGTATTGCCGTCTGGCGTGGAATCGTCCATTGCGCGCATCGTGACGTTTGATGGCGATTTGCCAGCGGCTGGCGCTGGAGAAGCCATCACGTTGGTGCTGGAAAATGAAATCGATATTAGCCGTGGCGATTTACTGGTGGATGCCAGCGCCAGCCTGAGCGCAGTACAAGCCGCCACGCTGGACGTGGTGTGGATGGCCGAGCAGCCGTTGCAGGCGGGTCAAAGCTACGACATCAAAATTGCCGGTAAAAAAGCGCGTGGCCGGGTTGAAAAGGTTCTCCATCAGGTTGAAATCAACTCGCTGGAGAAGCGCAGCGTCGATAACTTACCGCTGAACGGCATAGGTCGGGTTGAGATCACGTTTGATGAGCCGATGGTGTTAG
The DNA here is from genome assembly GCF_030283135.1 of Mixta mediterraneensis. NCBI lineage: Bacteria > Pseudomonadati > Pseudomonadota > Gammaproteobacteria > Enterobacterales > Erwiniaceae > Mixta > Mixta mediterraneensis. The sequence goes on from NZ_JASUAZ010000003.1 coordinate 155,175, forward strand.
ATCCGTATCAGCAGAACCCGGTGACGGGAGGCATGATCTTTATTGATCGCCTGAGCAACGTTACCGTGGGCGCGGGCATGATTAATGAACCGCTACTGGATACGACGCAATCTACCGGTGAATTCAGCGCGTTTGAGCTGGAACTGAATGCGCTGGTGCGTCGTCACTTTCCTCACTGGAACGCTCGCGATCTGCTGGGTGGCAAATAATGGCGCAACACGATGATAACGTGGTGTGGCACGATCATCCGGTAACGCGTGAAGCGCGCGAACAGCAGCACGGCCACCAGGGCGTGGTGCTGTGGTTTACCGGGCTGTCCGGCTCGGGTAAATCTACCGTAGCGGGTGCGCTTGAGCAGGCGCTGCATCGCCTGGGCGTCAGCAGCTATTTACTGGATGGCGATAATGTGCGTCATGGCTTATGCCGTGATCTTGGCTTCAGCGATGATGATCGCAAGGAAAACATTCGTCGGGTTGGCGAAGTGGCGAAACTGATGGTCGATGCCGGGTTAGTGGTGCTCACCGCTTTTATTTCGCCGCATCGTGCCGAACGGCAAATGGTGCGTGATTTACTGGACGAAGGCCAGTTCGTTGAGGTGTTTGTCGATACGCCTTTGGCCGTTTGCGAGGCGCGCGATCCGAAAGGATTGTATAAAAAAGCCCGCGCCGGTGAATTACGCAATTTCACAGGGATTGATAGCGTGTATGAAGCGCCAGAGCAGCCGGAAATCCAGCTGGATGGCGAACAATTGGTTACAAAACTGACTGCCCAATTGTTAGACCTGCTGCGCCACCGCGATATTATCAGATCCTGAATAGACAGCGGCAAATCGATATGGGTTTGCCGTCTTCGGTCACCAGGATTTCTATGCAGAATATTACCCCTATGCTGGCACGCAAAGATGAACGGCCCCAGGATGAGCCTCGCTCGTCGCTGCCGGGCGCTATTATTGGTTTTCTTTCTTACTGGTGTGCACTGGCGATCCCTTTCCTACTGTATGGCTCTAATACGCTGTTCTTCTTTCTTTATACCTGGCCATTTTTCCTCGCACTGTTACCGGTGTCGGTGATCGTGGGCATTGCGCTGAGCATGCTGTTGCGTGGGCAACTGTTGTGGACCACGCTGATTACCCTTATTTCCGTCATTTGCCTGTTCTGGCTGCTGTTCTCTTTTCTCTCCGGCTGGTGAGCCCGCTGATGTGCAAACGCATCGGCAGGTTACAAAACTTTACCTGCTAAGTTCCTCCTGATTTGGTCACTCATACAGCAAAACAAGGCATTTTCGCTGCTGGTGTGGAGTCCTGTGCAAAGTTGTGGGATGATTGAGCCGTTTTTAGGGGGCGGGATGGGAAAACTGACGTTACTGCTATTGGTGCTGCTTGGCTGGCTGCAATACTCATTGTGGCTGGGGAAAAATGGCATCCATGATTATACGCGCGTGAATGATGACGTTGCGGTTCAACAGGCGAATAACGCCAAACTTAAATCGCGTAACGATCAGCTGTTCGCCGAAATTGACGATCTCAATGGCGGTTCAGAAGCGATCGAGGAACGCGCACGTAGTGAACTGGGCATGATTAAGCCTGGTGAAACCTTCTATCGGCTGGTACCTGACCAGAACAAACGTAACGCGCAAGCTGCGCAAAACCAACAACGATAAAACATGAACAATCTGTCCTCTCTGGATGTGATTGCCGTGGTGCCGGCGGCCGGTATCGGCAGCCGCATGCAGGCGAGCTGTCCTAAACAGTACCTGAAAATTGGTCAGCACACCCTTCTGGAACACAGCGTCGCACGCCTGTTTTCCCATCCTGCTATCAAGCAGGTCATCATTGCGCTCAGCCCCGATGATCAACATTTTTCCACCTTGCCGCTGGCAAGCGATCGGCGTGTATTACGCGTGATCGGTGGTGAGACACGGGCTGAGTCGGTGCTGGCAGGATTAGACGCGGCGCGAAGCGCAAGCTGGGTGCTGGTGCATGACGCGGCACGCCCCTGTCTGCATCTGGAAGATTTATCGCGCTTGTTGCAGGTTCGTGAACAAAGTCACGTTGGTGGCATTCTGGCTGCGCCGGTGCGCGATACCATGAAACGTGGCGAACCGGGTAAAGCGGCAATTGCACACACGGTTGAACGTGACGATCTCTGGCATGCCTTAACGCCACAATATTTTCCTCACGCGCTGCTGACCGCCTGCCTGACGCGGGCGTTAAATGAAGGTATCAACATTACTGATGAAGCCTCGGCGCTGGAACATTGTGGCTATCATCCGCTCCTGGTCAGCGGGCGCAGTGATAATATCAAAGTAACCCGGCCAGAAGATTTGGCCCTGGCGGCTTTTTACCTTAGTCAGATTCAATTAAAGGAGAGCGCATAATGCGTATCGGTCACGGTTTTGACGTTCACGCCTTCGGGGGCGTTGGTCCTCTGGTGATTGGTGGCGTGCGAATCCCATTTGAGCAGGGTTTTATTGCCCATTCCGATGGCGACGTAGCGCTGCATGCGCTAACCGACGCGCTGTTGGGGGCGGTGGCGATGGGTGACATCGGCAAACTGTTCCCTGATACCGATCCGGCATTTAAAGGGGCAGACAGCCGCGGTTTGCTGCGTGAAGCCTGGCGGCGTATTGCCGCAAAAGGTTACCGTATCGGTAACGTTGATGTGACGATTATCGCTCAGGCACCGAAAATGCTGCCGCACGTTCCGCAAATGCGCGTGAATATCGCTGAAGATCTCGGTTGCCATATGGATGAGGTGAACGTCAAAGCGACCACGACGGAAAAACTTGGCTTTACCGGACGCGGTGAGGGTATCGCCTGCGAAGCGGTGGCGCTGCTGCTGAAAGTGGAATCCGCATGATATTGCATCATCTGCATGGCGCGCCGACTGCAACAGGCGTGATCAAGGCCAACCCGGAAGATTTCGTGGTGGTAGAAGATCTTGGCTATGACGCAGACGGCGAAGGCGAACATTTGCTGGTACGCATCCGCAAAACGGGGGCGAATACCCGCTTTGTTGCCGAGGCGCTGGCGAAATATCTCGGGGTCCATGTTCGCGATCTGAGCTATGCGGGGATGAAAGATCGGCTCGCCGTCACCGAGCAAACTCTGTGTTTCCGTCTGCCAGGGAACGCAATGCCCGATCTATGCGGCTTCGCGCTGGAAGGGGTGGAAATTCTTGCAGCGATGCGCCACAAGCGTAAGCTGCGTATCGGTGCGCTGGCGGGCAATGCGTTTCGCCTGGTTATTCGACAAATCAGTCAGCGCGATGCGGTTGAGCAGCGCTTAGCCGCCATTCGCGATGCTGGCGTGCCAAACTATTTTGGCGAGCAGCGTTTTGGTCACAACGGCAATAACCTGAAGATGGCGCAACAATGGGCGCGCGATGACATTCGCCTGCGCGATCGGCATAAGCGCAGCCTGATCCTGTCTGCGGCGCGCAGTGCGCTGTTTAATCAGGTCACCAGCGCGCGATTGCAGCAGCACGGCGGATTAACGCAGGTATTAAATGGCGATGCGTTGCAATTGGCCGGGCGCGGTAGTTGGTTTGTGGTTCAGGCTGAGGAACGGGAAGCGTCGCAAAAGCGCGTTGATCAGCATGAGCTGCGTATTACTGCACCTTTGCCGGGACGCGGCGAAGCCGGTCCGCAGGCGGAGGCGCTGGCATTTGAACAACATACGCTGGCCGATTCAGCAGAGCTACTCGCCTTGCTCGACCGTGAGCGTGTGGATGCTGCACGCCGTGCCATGCTGGCCGTGCCGCGCGATCTGCGTTGGACCTGGCGGGATGACGCGACGCTGGAAATGCAGTTCTGGCTACCAGCAGGAAGTTTTGCCACCAGTGTGGTGCGTGAACTGGTTAACAATGCAGACGGTAACGCCAGCGTAGACGAATAGGCCGGTCAGGTGAGGGAACCTTTCCCGGAGGTCAGCCTGCCCCGGTTTTATCTCAAACAGCTTTAAGCCCGGCAGCTTTAAGTTTGTCGTAACATTGCACATTCATCGTTTAATGTTACGGCAAACGTCTCTAATGGGAATATTTACGCCTACCACTTCGCATCACCCGCCGCTAGAATGCAAAGACCCCCGTATGGGCTTGACAGATCTTTTTAGCTTGTCTGCCTGCGGAGGCTTGATTGAATTGAAAAAGGTCAGGGTAAAATGCGGATACTCCTCAGCAACGATGACGGAATTCATGCGCCAGGCATTCAAATACTTGCCAGGGCGTTACGGGAATTTGCCGACGTTCAGGTAGTCGCCCCCGATCGTAATCGCAGTGGGGCCTCGAACTCTCTCACGCTGGAAACGCCGTTGCGCACTTTTACCCATGATAATGGCGACATTGTCGTGCAAATGGGCACGCCGACTGACTGTGTGTTTCTTGGCGTGAATGCACTGATGCAGCCACGGCCTGAAATTGTAGTTTCGGGCATCAATGCGGGTCCTAATCTTGGCGATGACGTGATCTATTCCGGCACCGTCGCGGCGGCAATGGAAGGGCGACATCTGGGTTTGCCAGCGCTGGCAGTTTCGCTGGATGGGCATCTGCACTATAAAACTGCTGCGGCGGTCACCTGCGTCTTTCTGAAAGCATTAACGCGAGAGCCGCTGCGTACTGGCCGGATCCTCAATATTAATGTCCCTGATTTGCCTTTTGATCAGATAAAAGGCATTCGCGTAACGCGCTGTGGCAGTCGTCATCCGGCAGATCAGGTTATCCCTCAACAAGATCCACGCGGTAATACGTTGTACTGGATCGGGCCGCCAGGGCAGAAGCTGGATGCCGGTCCGGATACCGATTTTGCCGCTGTCGATCAGGGCTACGTTTCTGTTACCGCGTTGCATGTCGATCTTACCGCGCACGGCGCGCAGAACGTTCTTTCCGACTGGCTGGTTAACGCTGAGGTAAATCTGGCATGGTGAACCGGCGCATCGAAACGTTGCTGGCACAACTGCGTCAGCAGGGCATTGACGATGAAATCCTGTTAAAGGCCATCGCTGATGTGCCGCGTGAGCGTTTCATTGACGAGGCGTTTGAACATAAAGCCTGGGATAACGTGGCCTTGCCGATTGGCTCAGGCCAGACCATTTCCCAACCCTATATGGTGGCGCGCATGACGGCGCTACTTGAGCTACAGCCGCATTCGCGCGTGCTGGAAATTGGCACGGGTTCCGGTTATCAAACTGCGATCCTTGCTCATCTTGTCGATCATGTTTATTCGGTCGAGCGCATCAAAGGGTTGCAATGGCAGGCCAAGCGTCGCCTGAAGCAACTCGATCTGCATAATGTTTCAACGCGCCACGGTGATGGCTGGCAGGGTTGGCCCGCCCGCGGTCCTTTTGATGCCATCATCGTAACCGCTGCTCCCCCAGAAATTCCGATTGCGCTGATGGCGCAACTGGCAGATGACGGCATTATGGTACTTCCGGTCGGCGAAGATCAGCAGGTACTGAAACGCCTGCGTCGTAAAGGAGAAGAGTTTGTAGAAGAGATTATTGAACCGGTCCGATTCGTACCTTTAGTGCAGGGCGATTTGGCTTAACACGTCGGCTTCGTATTTCTTCACAACTGTTTCATAGCACCACGTACTTGATATTGTTACTATCCTTTTTCATCAATGAAAAAGCAGATTTTAACGCGCCGTACAGAGTATTGTGCTGGCGAGTACAGTGAGACAGGTACATCAGGGTTGCCATCACGGGGGATCAATGAGCACGGGAAGCACTATTTTTCAATTACGCCGTTTGGCGGCACTTTCATTGGTAAGTTTTTGGCTGGCGGGCTGTAGCTCAGGCGAGGACTCTCAGGCGCCTATCAGTCGTATCGGTGATGGCGGTGGCTTGAGCGCGGCTTCGGGTAACGCAAACGCAACTTCCAGTGGCGTTCCCTCTATGCCGTCTCAGGGCGGAATGGTAAGCAGTAATGTATCTTCGTCCCAAAGCAATGGTGGAATGATTAGCGCAGATAACGATGTACAAACGCAAAATGGGCGTATTGTGTACAATCGAAGTTATCAGAATATTCCGAAAGGTAGTTATTCCGGTGAGACTTATACCGTTAAGCGCGGCGATACACTTTTTTATATTGCCTGGATCACCGGTAACGATTTCCGCGATTTAGCGCAGCGTAACAACGTCGCAGCGCCGTATAGCTTGAATGTCGGGCAGACTTTGCAGGTAGGTAACGGATCAGGACAACCAATCACTGGTGGTAATGCGATTACCGTTGCCGATGCAACACAGGGCGGCGTCCCAACCTCACCACAAATTAAATCTACCCCTGTTGCACAGCAACCTGTTATTACGTATTCTGATGATTCGGGTCATTCGAGCGGCAGCAAACTTCTGCCATCGAAGGGAGCAAATGTTGCAACGACAACAGCTCCTGCCGTTACCGCACCACCCACGGTCAGCAGTACGACCAATAGTTCAACGCCGGTGGGAAGCTGGCGTTGGCCGACCGATGGGAAGATCATCGATAACTTCTCTGCCGCAGAAGGTGGCAATAAAGGTATCGATATCGCCGGATCGCGCGGACAATCTATCGTAGCCACCGCATCGGGAAGGGTGGTTTACGCGGGTAACGCACTCCGGGGTTACGGTAATTTAATCATCATCAAACATAATGATGATTACCTGAGTGCCTACGCCCACAACGATACAATGCTGGTCCGGGAACAACAGGAAGTTAAGGCGGGGCAAAAAATCGCTACCATGGGTAGCACCGGTACCAGTTCAGTAAGATTACATTTTGAAATTCGTTACAAGGGGAAATCCGTAAACCCGTTGCGTTATTTACCGCAGCGATAATCCGGCAGAACCGATGGTGTTCTGCCTTGGAATCACGGGTAGGAGCCGCTTATGAGCCAGAATACGCTGAAAGTAAACGAGTTACATGAGAATGCGGAATTCGAGGAGAACGGAGCTGAGATTTTTGATGAGAAGGTTCTCGTTGAAAACGAACCTGGTGATAACGACGTAGCGGAAGAAGAGTTGTTGTCACAAGGTGCGACGCAACGCGTTTTGGATGCGACGCAGCTCTATCTTGGGGAGATTGGCTATTCTCCTTTATTAACGGCGGAAGAAGAAGTTTTCTTCGCACGCCGTGCATTACGAGGTGACATTCCTTCTCGTCGCCGCATGGTTGAAAGTAACTTACGCCTGGTGGTGAAGATTGCCCGTCGTTATAGCAATCGTGGCCTGGCTTTGCTGGACCTGATTGAAGAAGGTAATCTTGGCTTGATTCGCGCTGTAGAGAAGTTTGACCCAGAACGTGGGTTCCGTTTCTCAACTTACGCCACCTGGTGGATTCGTCAGACCATTGAACGGGCAATCATGAACCAAACCCGTACTATTCGTCTGCCGATTCACATTGTTAAAGAACTGAACGTTTACCTGCGCACCGCGCGTGAACTTTCACACAAGCTTGATCATGAGCCAAGTGCGGAAGAAATCGCGGAGCAACTGGATAAACCGGTTGATGACGTAAGCCGTATGTTACGTCTCAACGAACGCATTACATCAGTTGATACGCCTTTAGGCGGCGATTCTGAAAAAGCGCTGCTGGATATTCTGGCCGATGAAAAAGACAACGGCCCGGAAGATACTACTCAGGATGACGATATGAAGCAAAGTATCGTTAAATGGTTGTTCGAACTGAACGCCAAGCAGCGTGAAGTATTAGCTCGTCGTTTTGGCCTGCTGGGCTATGAAGCGGCAACGCTTGAAGATGTTGGCCGTGAAATCGGTTTAACCCGCGAGCGTGTGCGTCAGATTCAGGTTGAAGGTTTACGTCGTCTGCGTGAAATCCTGCAAACGCAGGGCCTCAACATTGAAGCACTGTTCCGCGAATAATTAATCTGTTGTGATGCGAAAAGCGGTGGTGAAAACCACCGTTTTTTTATTTGGTCGATTCAGACTGAAACAGTAGATTAAGCGATGCCGATACGGCGAACCTGTTAAGCAGATGGCGTTACCTGTCCCACCACACCGACCGTTTTTGCTGAAAAAATAGCCATTTCTTTTTTACCTGTCAGCAGTTGTGCAGCGAACCCCTTCAATATAGATAAACGCTGATTGATAGTGAGGCTACAGCCTTCTCTCACGGTGATCAGCCATACGCCGAATGCGTCTGGATAGAGCAAAACGGCCCAGGGAAAAGCTAACGCAAATAATCCCGCACATAAGCATGCCTATGCGCGGAAAAATTTATACCAGCGACTTCAGGCGATAGATCCAGTCGAGTGCCTGACGTGGTGTCAGCGTATCAGGATCAAGCGCTTCCAGTGCTTCCACTGCCGGTGATGTTTCTTCCACTAATAAGGGCAGTTGTGAACCATCCACCTTTGATGAAGTAGCATGAGTTGACACCGTTTCCAGCTCTTTCAGCTTATTGCGCGCACGCTTAATCACTTCTTTTGGCACACCCGCCAGCGCGGCGACGGCAAGCCCATAACTTTTGCTGGCAGCCCCTTCCTGCACACTGTGCATAAAGGCGATGGTATCGCCATGCTCTACGGCATCCAGATGCACATTTACCACACCCTCCATTTTTTCTGGCAGCGTGGTCAGCTCAAAATAATGAGTCGCAAACAGCGTCATGGCTTTGATGCGATTTGCCAAATTTTCCGCGCAGGCCCAGGCAAGCGACAGCCCATCATACGTTGAGGTGCCGCGCCCAATCTCATCCATTAGCACTAAACTGTTTTCAGTGGCGTTGTGTAGAATATTTGCCGTTTCGGTCATTTCAACCATAAACGTCGATCGACCTGATGCCAGATCGTCTGCGGCACCCACGCGCGTAAAAATACGATCTAATGGGCCAATTAATGTTTCTTCTGCCGGTACAAAACTGCCAATCCAGGCCATAAGCGCAATAAGTGCCGCCTGACGCATATAAGTACTTTTACCGCCCATATTGGGTCCGGTAATAATCAGCATGCGGCGCTGAGGCGCCAGGGATAGCGGGTTAGCGATAAAAGGCTCTTTTAATACCTGCTCAACCACAGGATGGCGCCCACCGGTGATTTTGATCCCCGGCTTATCCTGTAACGTTGGGCGACAATAGTTTAGTGTCCATGCGCGTTCAGCTAAATTACTTAGTACGTCCAGTTCGGCTAACGCCGATGCGCTGAGCTGTAGCGCTTCCAGATGCGGTAATAACTGATCGAACAAAGCCTCATACAAACTCTTTTCCAGCGCCAGCGCTTTGCCTTTTGAAGTGAGTACCTTATCTTCATACTCTTTCAATTCAGGAATAATATAGCGCTCAGCATTTTTTAACGTTTGGCGACGCACATAGTGCATTGGCACCTGGTGGCTCTGTCCACGGCTGACCTGGATATAGTAGCCATGCACGGCATTAAAACCGACTTTAAGCGTATCCAGACCCAATTTTTCACGCTCACGGATCTCTAGCTTATCAAGGTAATCCGTCGCACCGTCGGCCAACGCGCGCCATTCGTCCAGTTCAGCGTTATAACCCGGCGCAATAACGCCGCCATCACGAATCAGTACTGGCGGTGATTCAATCACGGCTTGCTCAAGCAGCGCACGCAACTCAGCGAATTCACCCATCTGTTTGCGCAATTGATTAAGTTGTACAGCCTGGACGTCAGCCAAAAGAACGTTAATTTCAGGCAATTGCTGAAATGCATGACGCATACGCGCCAGATCACGCGGGCGTGCGGTGCGTAAAGCCAGGCGGGCCAGAATTCGTTCTAAATCACCCACCTGCCGCAATACGGGTTGCAGTGATTCAGAAAGAGTCTGCAATTCGGTGATGGATTCCTGCCGCTGGTTAATAATGCGCGTATCGCGCAGTGGCATATGTAGCCAGCGCTTAAGCATGCGGCTACCCATCGGCGTGACGGTTTTATCTAATACGGCCGCTAAGGTGTTTTCTGTGCCGCCTGCTAAATTTTGCGTAATCTCGAGGTTACGGCGTGTCGCCGCATCCATGATGATACTGTCTTGTTGGCGTTCCATGCTGAGCGAACGAATATGGGGCAGGGTAGTGCGTTGGGTATCTTTCACGTACTGCAATAAACAGCCTGCAGCGCGTAAGCCCAGATGAGCCTGTTCAACACCAAAGCCAGTGAGATCGCGGGTGCCGAATTGCAAATTTAGCTGCTGGCGGGCAGTATCAATTTCAAATTCCCACAGAGGACGACGACGTAAACCACGGCGTTGTTCAATCAGCGACATTGCCTGAAAATCTTCTGGGTAAAGCAACTCTGCGGGATTGGTGCGCTGTAGCTCAGCCGCCATGGTTTCCAGATCGGCGGGTTCGCTTAAACGGAAGCGTCCAGAGCTAATATCCAGCGTGGCGTAACCATAACCGCGTGCAGTTTGCACAATCGCCGCCAGTAAATTATCGTGACGTTCTTGCAGCAAAGCTTCATCACTAATGGTGCCAGGCGTCACAATACGCACCACTTTGCGTTCAACCGGACCTTTACTTAGCGCGGGATCGCCAGTCTGTTCGCAAATAGCGACAGATTCGCCTAACTGCACCAGTTTGGCTAAATAGCTTTCAACTGCATGATAAGGCACGCCAGCCATAGGAATGGGCTCACCTGCTGACGCGCCACGTTTGGTTAATGAGATTTCCAGTAATTGCGAAGCCCGTTTCGCATCGTCATAGAACAGTTCATAGAAATCGCCCATGCGATAAAACAACAAAATATCGGGATGTTCAGCCTTGAGGCGTAGATATTGCTGCATCATTGGCGTGTGGGCTTCAATGCCATTTTCTTCTTTATTTTTCAACGTATTAAGCTCTCCTCTTTATTTCTTGGGGCGCTATTGGGGCTTTTTCATCATGCCCCATCGCTTCCAGCGATTCCCAAATCCGTAAATTTTCCGCGCCACTTTCATTTTCCATCCAGCGGCCATATACACGGATCAACATCGAGTAGTCAGCGTGACCCATCTGTTTAGCGATGAATGCAATGTTACCGTGGGCCGTCAGGTTCCAACACGCAAATGTGTGTCGGAGTTGGTAGACTGTCCTGTAGCGGATCCCTGAGCGCCGTACTATGTTTTGCCACAACACCCGTATGCTAGTTGTTCGATACAAAATATTAAACTGATTATTTCTGCATGTTGTCGCCGGTAAGAATACAGGGTGAATATTAATATCCTCTGGTTTTTTATGCAGTTCTTCCATTTTTATCTGCAATGCGGGGAGCATCGCAGTAAATTTTCTCTGATCTGACAGTGCGGCTACGGCCGGGGGAGAAAGTTGGATAGTTCGGATCTCATCAGTTTTGGGCTTTTTCATCCGGCCATCGGAGTATGCTCTTGAAACAGTTAGCGTTTTTTTAGTCAGATCGATATCTTCCCAGGCTAGGGCACTAACCTCACCGGGGCGCATACCTGTATAGACCATCAGAGTTATCATGTTTCGGTGTGATTCATGTGTACATGCAGCCTGGGTTCTCTTGAATTCTTCGAGAGTAAAAGGATCAGGGTCTGAGGTTGATTTTTTGGCTGGACGCAACTCATCAGCTAAATTATTTCTGGTGTATCCATTTTGTTCAGCGAAGCGTAAGAAACCCCGCATTGCTGCCATGTAGTGGTTTGTGGTACTTGCTGCACGGGTGTTAAGTAACTCAGAACGCAGCCGCATTACGTCCTCAGGATATATTGCATCGATCAAGCGTGAAGGGCCAAGTATGCGCAGGCATTGGTCAAATGCAATATCATACCTACGCTGTGCAGCGTGGCCGATGTCAGTATATTTCAACACCTTGTATTCGTCGCATAGTGCATTTAGACGAATGCCTGACCGTTTGCAGCGTCCATCAAATTGTATGGCTCTTTCAGATTCAGGGAAGTGTGCGGGGTATGAGAACACCCCGCTTTTTATTTCGTGGTTGATGGCGGCTAATTTACCAGCAGCATATTTTATATTTGATTTTGTCGGAGAGAGGCCAAGAGACTCCCTGCACCTCTGTCCTTTATAGTGAAATGTGATCCGCAGTGATTTTCCGTGGATGGCTACACCCCGTGGCATTACTGAATCGGTTTGCTTTCCGCCCATCGGTCAAACTCCTCAAGATTAATTACCTTCCTGTTATCTGGAGCACGTCGCCAGATCCTTCCTTCTGCCCATACCCCTTTATTGATTTTTTCGTATATCGCTGATCGGCTGTATCCCGTGAGTTCGGCTGCTCTTTCAATACGCACCCATTTATTAATCATTGGTCATACCTCGATACGACCGGCCAACAGATTAACGCGCTGGCCGGTGTGGTTTTGATTTTTAAAAATCAGTTAGCGAACTGCGAGTGAAGGTGATCCTGTTTCAAGATGAGCACCTGGAATTTCAATACCCTCCTTGATTGCTTTTTTAATTTTGGCTTTATCCGGGGCGACAATAGTTGCCACATCGACATACTCATCGGGGATAGCGTTTTGGTTGTCGATAATCACACTGACTGAACCCGGTTTAACGGAGAAGGTATTGAAATCAGTTTTTAACGATTTCTTATCAGAGGCGATCAGACATTGCAGAGCGTATTTTTTAAGGCTGGCTGCATAGGTACTGAAGTGTTTCTCGCGTTGAGCGATTCGCTCACGCTCTGCCTTGCACGTTGCCGCCTGGCCTTCGTACTCACGCATTAATCCCATCATGCCATCAAGTTTATCGGCCAGCGCACCCTCAAGACCCTCAAACGTATCAGCCAGCATTTCAGGCGTCAGTTCGTCAGATTCCTGGGACAGTTCGAATAATTTACGGATGTCTGCTGCCAGTGAAATTGCTGTGCTCATGATTGCGGCTCCAGTTCTGCAATGCGTTTTTCGGTCAGTTTGTGAAGACTGAGAAGACGTTTTTTCAGGTAATCGGAATGCTGGCTGTCGCCAGTGCTCTCGGCATTCTTACGATGGACATCAACTTCTCTCGCCATCGTTTCATACACTTTCTTGGCTTCGTTTGGTGTGACCGCACTTTCGATGGTATTAGCGACTTTGGTGATTTTCTCGTCCAGTTCTTTACGAAGACGTACGGTATCCCCGGCTTTTTCCCCGGCATTCTCAATGGCGAATTGAGCTGCGTTTTCCTGGCGATACTGTTGATCGTCAAACAGGCCGAGGAACACATCAGCAGAGGAGCCAAGCTGAGAAAGTGCCTTTTTGGTTGCGTCTGTGAGTGATTTTTTTGGCGCTTCGCCATCGCTGATAAGGCCGTTTTTTGTGTTGTAAATATAGGGAGTGCAGCCATACGCAAAAATTTCGCCTTGTTTACCATCCAGCACGTACCACAGGCGTACTTTTGTTGTATGGTTTACTTCGGTCAGGTAGCCACCAGTCCCATTAGGGATCACTTCTTTTACGAAGTTTCCATCAGCACCTTTAACTGAGCGCATAATGGGTGCGCCATTATCAAAACGCTCTTCCAAAATCTCAATTTTCCAGTTGATACCCTGGGGGCCGAGTACCTTGGTAGCCTGCATTACCATATAGGTACCGTTGATCGATGTGCCGCCACCGTTCGTTGCGAACGCTTTGGTGAATCGTTCGTCGGTTCTGTGAAGTTTGCGCCAAAGACTGAGGTTGTCCTGTATGTCCTGCGGTTGATCCGCAATTTCTTTTTCAACCTGTGTCGCACGTTGTTGGAAATTGTCGGCAGCAATGTCACAAGGCGCAGTAACCACCACAGGGGTTACTGGTTTTTCTGTTTCATTTGGAGCGCTGGTATCGTTTGCTGGTTCAGTGCTCGAACCAATCAGACCGTCAATGCTGAATTTCCCACTTCCCAAATTACGTACTTCCGTTTTTTCTCCTTCATTTGAGGTGGTTTGCTGCGTACGCTCAACTTCTTGTTGCTCATCGTCACGGACGGGTTGGATGGTATCTTCAAAAACCATACCACAGCGTTCTGTAAGGCATTTGCGAATGTATTCCTTACGTAAAGCAGCATCGGTAGCGAACGTATCGAACTTCATACCAGCGGATACCAGTTCGAAAATTGTTTCATCATCGACATCCAGAATATCTACGATAATCCGCAGAGACGCGCTCCACATTCGCCAAGTCTGATCTCGGCCATTGATAAGCGCACGGGCATTCTTCACGTCAGAAGCTTTGGCATCGGCGCGTTTAACGCCGTTAAGTGCCAATGCTATTACCAGATCAAGCAAGTCGTAGGTACGACGCTCAGTTGTTTCTCGTACTCCGGGTCTTGTTGCTACCCATTTTTCAGCAAACGCCTGTACATCATCGGGGTTGTCATCCGGTGGCGTTCGGGCGCGGAGGGCGGTAAGCAAATTATCAACGGATGCAGGGAACATATTTTTAACGGCGGTAACGCGGCAAAGGCCATCTATCACCGCGCGAATATCTTCCGGTGCTTCTTCGTCATTCAGCATGTCGTAGGCGTTTGACAGATACTCCTGATTTACAGTTTCCGGCACTGCACTATACATGACGATATAGGCAATTCGCACATCAGCAGGGAGATCGAAAATAACGGCAGGTTCTTTGTTTTTTGGATCTTCTGCTACTATTAAATCAAAACATTTATTTTCTTCATTCCATGTGTGATTTGACATCCACTCTTCATCGAATTCATTAACAGATGGATGCTCTACGCCTTCACGATGAAGACTGATTTTAGGTTTGAAGTAGTTATTCCCTGAGTCTGGAAAACTTTCTTCTAATGCGACAGAGGCTTTCATTTCGGCCAGCTTTTCATTTTTAGCCTCAACTGCAATAGCAAGTGCCACTGTTCCGTTGGCTAATGCTGATTTCTTTGGTATAAAACCACAAATATATAATGCCATTGGTCATTCCTCGCTTATTTATGTTCAATGCAACGTAAGGATTGAATTTTTCCCTCAATCATCTGTACTTTTGCATGTGCATCGGAAAGTATTTTTCTTTTCGATTCCTCCAGGTGATTAATTTGCCCTTGTGTTAAATCGACAGATGGTATGTCAATTGATAAATCATGAGTTGTTAATAAAATGGTTGCTACATTGTCATTGCTTATTGGTTCATAATCTAAAACCCTGATGCTGAAACTCTCTTCCCAGGAATATTTCTGTGCTGCAATGAATAATACCTTGTTGATTGATGATGGAAGGGCTGTTTGCATGATTACACTCGTAGTGTTATACTCTCTGAGTCCAATGGTGGAAGCCATTGGTCATACCTCGCTGGAGTCGGTTTGGTCGCTGACTCCGCCGTCACCGGGACGTTAAGCCGGTAGACTGGCCCGCCTTGTGCGGGCCTTTTTACGGCTAATCTTCCTCGCCGCCAATCGCTACGCTAATTTCGTTAGCGAGTGATAGCCCATCGTTGCCTACCTCATCACAATGTTTAACAAAGTCACTCCATTTTGAATCGATAAATTGACGTAATACGGTTGATTGAAATTCATCAAGTTCAAACATATCTTTATTCCTGTATGTATTCGTGTTTATAAATCCTCACACACTAACGCCCATGAAAATGTAAGAGAGATTTATTTCTGATTGATGATGCTTTCTACTTCATAACAATTGCCGTTAAAAACACGCCTTTCATAAATAATGGTTTTACACTCTCGCTTAGATTCAAAAATTTCATAAACAACGTCTTTGCATGTTTCATGCGCAGGACATACGGTTACAACTAATGCGGATAATAGTTGTTGCATATATTCCCCTGGTGTTTGGCGGCTTAACTTTTTTCGTCTACTACTGCGTGGTATTTCTGTTCGTCACCATCGCAGTAGTATTCATAGCCTCGTCGATTAAACAGAAAAACCAGAGCGTCAATTGGGGTATTAGCGTAATCCATTTTTCATTCCTTTCTTTATTTGGAATTTAGCTGACTGTGGGCGGTAATCATGGACTTTATGCACATGGCTATAAGAGGTCGGTTCTCCGTCACCACAACCAGCTAAATATTTTCAAATTACAGTTCTATTGCATCTTTTGGATATTTGGTTCTTTCATTTCCTTTCATAACCAACCATTTTTCTCCATCCCATATATATGAAAACTCTTCTTGATTTAGCGGGCTGGCTTTTTCTTTGAAAGATACATTTTCTTCGCCACGATCTCGGCCATAATAAACGGTATAGCCATCAACTCGATTATCGAACGAATGTCCTTCTGGTTTATCACAGCTATTATCTAATATTGATATATCACCATGTGAAACCAGCTTTTCCGCTAATTCCTGAGAATTGTAATGCGCTGTCAGAATCGGGCCGTGATGTTCAGGATAGCCATCCCAGTGACAGTAGACGCAGTGATAAATGTCACCGACTTTTACATTGATATTTGATCTGGTCGCCATTGGTCATTCCTCGCTTATAACGTGATTGGTCATACCTCGCCCGTCTTTCCGGGGTGTCAGAACTTTTACCCATATCAGCCTGCTGTGCCGTGTTTCTCGCGACTCACCCGGTGTTTCATACGCTCGCCGGTAGCTACTTCGTGGGCTTTCCTTGCCTTATCGCGTTGGCTGCTTGCCGTTGATGGGTTTGATTAAACCACCAGCTTAAAATCATTTCAACCTCAAATCTCATAAAATTTAAACCTATGGTTGTAATTACTTGAACTTTGGACAAAAAAAAACCGACTCAAGTCGGCTTAGTAGGGGAGATATGGGAGATTAGTTATCTTTTTTGGTTTTCATTATCTCATCGATATTGCGTGATTTTAATAACTCCTTGAATAGACTATCATAATTTTCAACCATTTCTTGCAGAGCTGCAATGTGATTGGTCTTTGCACTTTCTGGTAGCCGCTCGAAAAGCTTCAAAAGAGTTTTCTGTCTGTCACTAAGTTCTGTGGGATTGAAATCATCCTCAATTGGTTCCGAGTTCTCGGATAGTTCATCGCCAAGTAACCAAGTTAACGACACACCAAAAGCTTCCGCAATTTTTAAGGCTGATTCTTTGCTGATATTACCTGTAGTGAACCACTTACCCGCCGCTTGTGGTGTTACCTCACAAATTCTTGCCAACCCGGATTTGTTAACCCCAGATCGTTTCATCAATGTGTAGAGCCGCTCTGCCACAGGGGGCATAGAAGAAGATTTTTCTTTTTTCATAACAAAAGTATAAACCAAAGGTTGTGACTAAGAAATGATCTTTTGGTTGTTATTTTATTAAACTCATGGTTTAATTTATTCGCGATTAACACTGAGGTTTAACCATGATGAAAACTGCATTACAGCGTGCTATTGACTCCGCAGGATCTTTGCGGGTTTTTGCGGCGCAATTGGAAATATCCGAGCAATCTGTTTGCCGATGGAAAAATAAGTACAAGGGCAACGTACCTTCAGGCCGTGTTTTAAAGGTCTACGAAATTTCTGGAGTAACTCCACACGAGTTGCGCCCCGATCTTTACCCAAATCCAACTGATGGCCTACCACCAGATCATCAGAGTACACCAGCAGGAGCATAAAAACTGACTTATGGAAATCAATCATGAAGCCATTTGCATTGAGCTACGCCGTTGGGCCAGTGCAACAAAACGGGAAACGGTAGCGGCTGAGATAACCCAGCGTTATTTCGATCTCGGCGGCGGGGATTTACCTCTGTATCCGGTAGAAGCCCCTGGTGCAACACACAACAACATGCAGAACATCTTCCGTTGGCTTGACGGCGATAGCCGGAAGGCGAGAGCGAAGATTGATGAGTTGAAGCCCGCGATCCTTAAAGCACTGGAGCACCGCAGGAACGGGACGATCCAATATCAGGTAGCACAGGCGCAAAAAGAGTGCGCTGAGGCGATTAGCGCGGCATTGCTGGAACTACCGGATGTTGATAAGGAAATCAGCGATGCAATTGAGGCATTGCATGTGCTGAGAAAGAGACCATCTGGCGGCATTTACTGCTGGTGACAACGAGGTATGACCAATGGCTAATTTTACGAGAGAACAGGTCGAGACGCAGATCCGCGATCACCTGGTTCGTGATGGATTCTCTGTCGATATTGCTCGTTCAGCAGCATTTCGCGGGGCAGATCATTATATGAGCAGACCCAACGCAACAATAGCATGCTGTATTGCTATCGCTAAAACATATGCCAGACCGTTGAAGCGGGTTAAAGGGAAGCAAGGCTGCAACGTCAATTCGCGCAAATAGTAACGCTGTTAGCGTTACAGAATTAAAACACTGAGGCTTCTATGGCGTCCAGTTGGATAAAAATTGAGGTGATAACCCCGGATAAACCCGAGGTGTACCAACTTGCCGAATTGTTGGACATAGATCCAGATGCTGCATTGGGCAAACTGGTGCGCCTTTGGGCATGGGCTGATCAACAAACAATTGATGGTAACGCAAAGTGTAACGCAGCAAGCGTTACCAAAAATGCCGTTGACCGGATCACATTCGTGCGTGGGTTTGCTGATGCGCTAATTCGAGTTGGATGGTTGGCGGTTGAGGGTGATACGTTAATTTTCCCTAAATTTGAACGGCATAATGGTAATTCCTCGAAAAAACGTGCTCTTACAAATGACCGTGTTACAAAAATGCGCGAAATGAAACGCAATGAAAACGCAAACAGTAACGCTCATAGCGTTACTGGGGGAGATCAAAAAGCGTTACCAGAGGAAGAGGAAGAGATAGATATAAATATAAAAGATCCCCCCTTAAATCCCCCCAAGGGGAAAGTAGCTACGAAGAAATTTAATCCGCTGGAAATTGATTTACCGGACTGGCTATTCCCTGAGCTATGGGCTGAGTGGGTCGAGTTTCGCAGGGCATTGCGTAAGCCGATTAAGACATCCCAGGGAGCGAACGGGGCTATTCGTGAGCTTGATAAATTCAGGGGACAAGGCATTTCGCCTGAGGTGGTCATTCGGCATAGCATCGCCAACGAATATCAAGGGTTGTATGCCCCCGGAGGACGGGGCATAGCGAATGGTTGCAGGGATGTTAATAAAATTTCATCGCCAGATGTTTCCATTCCACCTGGTTTCAGGGGGTAACGATGCGCGACATTTCGGCAGTTTTTAAAAGATTGCAGAATATCATCCCGTCAGGCGTAAGCCCCAAATTTACCAGCGCGGAAGATCTTATGGCCTGGCACCTTGAGGAAGGGCGAAGATACAGTGAAAAACTAATGCGCGAAAACCATCACACATGCATGAAGAAAATATTTGGTCGATCCGGGATTTGCAAACGGTACGGTATCAGGTACAGTTATTTAGGCTTGATTGTTGGTATCTTTAAATGGATAGTAAAAAAATGGAGCAGTCTTTTAAATTACAGTAAATGTATTAGCGCTGTTCATACGGCAAAATTTAAAAAAACGTGCTATTTCTTATGAACTAAGCTTTAATAAAGTGTCATCACGGGTTTTAACATCTAATAGAACTACGTGGTTGATTAAAACCCAAAAATTTCTGTGTTTCCTCGGAAAAAGGGGAACATCGATTTAATTGAATAAGGACTGAAAATGAAATTGAACAAACTGATGCGTTTATTATTACCCGGTCTACTTTCCTTTTCTTTAGCAAGTGAAGCTTGCACTACACTAGCCATTACGGATCAAAAAGGGGATATTTTTCACGGGCGAACACTCGAATATAGTCAGGAGTCTCCTTACTGGATGACTTACTACCCAGTGGGTATGTCGTTTGTTAAAAAAGCGCCAAATGGTGAGTCCGGTATGCAGTATTCTTCCAAATACGCGATGCTGGCAATTACCTCAACGTTTACTGATATTTCTGAAAAGGACGTCGTTGAGGGAATGAACAGTGCTGGTCTGTCTTTCAGTGTAAACATGATAAATAACGCAGATTTGGCTACGCTGCCTGAAGAGCACTATAAAGATGCGCTCCCAGTTACCTCGCTGGGTGAGTGGGCTTTGGCGCGTTTTGCTACTGTGGAGGAAGTTGCAGAGGCGGTCAAAAACGGCTGGTTTTGGTCACCTACGTTGTCAGCTTCTGGTAATCAGCAGGCCCCCTTTCATTATGCTTTTTATGACAAAAAAGGGGGAAGCATCGTTGTAGAAGCATCAAATGGAAAACTTCATGTCTATGATAACCCGACCCGCGTAATGACAAATGGCCCTGAGTTCCCGTGGCATCTGACAAACCTGAATAATTATACTCATCTGATTAATGAGGATCATACATCGAATACATTGGGAAATATTAAAATCACTCAGCCGGATAGTGGCATAGCCGTAGCAGCGCTTCCATCATCAGATACTTCGGTAGGCAGGTTTGTTCGTGGAGTCTATTACACTACCTACGCACAGAAAGTCTCAACCTCGTCTGAGGCTGTTAACACACTGGCCCATATTATGAACCGTTTTGATCGTCCTAAAAATATCACAGTCTACAAACTGGATAGTGAAAGCGAAAAAAAAAGCAAAACTGTATCTGAATTTACAGTCTGGACAGCGTTATCGGATCTGAGTCGTGGTGAATTATACGTCCGCACCTACAATGACATTAATTATTCGAAATATTCTTTATCTCAATATAAAGAGATGAAAGAGCCAGTATTTAAAAAAATCATGTAAAACAGAAGTATTTGATTTAGCTAAAATAAATATCCGGCTGCCTGCTTATTTTTTAATTTCTCACGCTGATATGTACAATTTTGTGTTGAATGTGGAGCTGCTGGCTTTAATGAATAAATCATAGCCAGCGGCTCCGTTTTATCCCATGGGGCATGGTGTCATATTACTTAAATCATGCCAGCTAAGTCATCTGCATTTTTGTTATGGTAGGCTGTACTAGCTCAGACCTGATCTGACAGTTACCGGTTATTTATACAGGTGTCTGTCAGATTAAATCTGGTTCAGATTCTTTTCTGCCCAGACCCGTTTTCCATCAAGTAACGTGGCCATTGGCGTACGCCCGCAGCACATTTTCCCCTGATGAGTTCGCTCATTATTATAATGCCACAACCAGTTGTCCAGATCCATTTGCAGGCTCTCCAGGTCTGCATATAGCTTCTTGCGGAACGTAACCTGATAAAACTCCTGCAAAATGGTTTTATGGAAGCGCTCGCAGATACCGTTCGTCTGCGGGGACATCGCTTTCGTTTTCGTATGGTCGATATCGTTGATGGCCAGATACAGCTGATAATCATGTTGCTCTACTTTACCGCAGTACTCTGTGCCCCTGTCGGTCAGTATTCTCAGCATCGGCAGCCCCTGAGCCTCATAGAACGGCAGTACCCGATCATTAAGCAGGTCGGCTGCAGTGATCGGCGTTTTACTCGTATACAGCTTGCAGTGAGCCATTTTCGAGTACGTATCCACGAACGTCTGCTGGTAGATGCGGCCAACGCCTTTCAGATTCCCAACGTAGAAGGTGTCCTGCGACCCCAGATAACCCGGGTGAGCCGTTTCGATTTCACCGCAGGCTTCGTCATCGTGCACCTTCTTCTCCAGTGCGGCGATTTGAGCATCGGTAAGCACAATGCCTTCTCTGGCGACCTTTTCCGTAAGCGCCTTCAGCCGCTTACGGAAGTTCTCCAGGTCATGTCGTTGCCAGATGGAGCGCACGCCGCTGCCGGAGATAAACACGCCTTTTTTACGCAGCTCATTACTGGTCCGGTGCTGACCGTGGGCCGGGAACTCAACGGCGTACTCAACAACCGCCCGTTCAGTGGCTTCATCGGCCCGATTCTTCAGGTTGGGTACCCGACGGTTTTGATTAACCAGCGCGTCAATGCCGCCTTCTTCAGCTAGCTCCTGGTAGCGGTAGAATGTGTCGCGTGACACCCCCATGATTTTACAGGCTTTTGATACGTTACCGAGTTCTTCGGCCAGATTGAGCAGGCCGGCTTTGTGTTTGATGATGGGATTGTTAGT
Organism: Mixta mediterraneensis; assembly: GCF_030283135.1. NCBI lineage: Bacteria > Pseudomonadati > Pseudomonadota > Gammaproteobacteria > Enterobacterales > Erwiniaceae > Mixta > Mixta mediterraneensis. Next base: position 176,955 of record NZ_JASUAZ010000003.1, read on the forward strand.
ATGAAGCATGAGAGTTACCTCGTGTTTTGTATAAGGATTAGACACCCATATCAAAACCGGTAACTCTCAACCTTTCAAGGTCCAGTGTCAGATCAAGTCGCGACTAATACATATCATACTCCAAATCAGTAAGTTGGTAGCGCTACCTGGTAGGCAATACATTGTCCAACTCGCTGTTTACCCCAAATGAAATCAAAGATAACGCTTTCTGAACTTGAACAAATAACATTGCAATAACTTGTCCTGAATCACCGGCACCGGCTGAGGAATCCCCACAAAATTACGCGTGACAAAAGACAGGCATCGGATTTTGTGATCTACTGATTGTGCGACCGTTCAATAAGATCACCATGTACCTGCCCATCAATTATGCCAGAAATCTTTCCGCGATTCCCTCAGGCCTCACCACTAATACCGACAGAATGTCCTGCCGGATGCTACCAACGCGACAGTCAACAGGGCCTCTCTCACTATGCCTGCCGGCGCTCAGGTTATAAACAAAATCAAACGAGTGGACAGGCTTCTGGATAACCAGCAGCTTCAGAAACATGTTTTGGCCCTGTTTAGCAATATTATCGTGATGCTCACACACCCGGTTATCACTGTGCTGTCGCTACCGATGTAAAACTGGCCCACCTGCCGATGTAAATCTGACCCACCTAGGGTAAAAATGGCAGTTTTAAGGCACTGCCAATGATGACATTGGAGACCAGAGTGGAGATTAGTGTTTTACACCGTCAGGGCATGTCGATACGCGCCATCGCGCGCCAGCTTTCATGCTCTCGTGAGACCGTTCGCAGATATATTCGTAGCCCGCTGCCCGTAGCGGATATGCGCTACAAGCCTCGCGCACCCAGACCCTGCAAGCTTGACCCGTTCAAGACCTATATCCTTGAGCGCGTGGCCGCTGCTAGGCCCCTCTGGATACCCGCCAGTGTGCTGCTGCGCGAGATCCGTCAGCGTGGTTACGAGGGTGGTTACAGCATGCTGACCGCTTTCCTGCACCCCATTAAGCAGCCCGTCACTGAAGAGGTAACGCGCTTCGAGACCGAGCCTGGCTTTCAGATGCAAGTTGATTTCACCATCATCAGACTCGGTCATAACCCATTGCTGGCCTTTGTCGCCACGCTGGGCTGGAGCCGCGCGACTTTCGTCAAGTTTTACAGCAACCAGGACTCCGCTGCCTGGTGTGACGGCATTGAGTCTGCGCTCAGGTTCTTCGGCGGGACGCCGCATCAGCTGCTGTTCGACAACGCCAAGGCCATCATCATTGAGCGCGATGTCTACGGCCCCGGTAAGCATCGCTGGAACCCGCAGTTGATGCACGTCGCCGAGAAGTATGCCTTTACTCCCAAGGTCTGCCGACCCTATCGCGCCAAGACCAAGGGTAAGGTTGAGCGGTTTAACCATTACCTCAAGAACAGCTTTATCGTGCCTCTTACCGCGACCTTCCGGCAGGCCGGGCTGGTACTGGATGTACCTGCTGCCAACACACGCATCGGCGAGTGGCTGGTCACCGTCGCGAACACACGAGTGCATGGCACCACAGGCGTACCGCCTGAGCAGCGCATGCCGCGCGAGCGTGCTGCGCTATTGCCGTTACCGAAGGTCACGTTGGCATTGCCTGCACCTGTCCCAGCGCTCAGCCAGCGTCCGGTGCCGACCGAGAGCCTGCAACATCCTCTGGCAACGTACCAGGCCTTGCTCGAGGTGCCAGCATGAACCTTCAACATGATCGTATTGCCGCGCTCTGCGAGCAACTCAAGCTCGACCGCCTGCCGGCAGAGTGGCCGGGTGTGGCACAGGCGACCATCGACAACAGCGGCACGCATGCCGACTTCCTGGAAGCCGTTTTGCAGCTCCAGCATGATGGCCAGAACGAACGGCGTCGCCAGACCATTTTGCGGTTATCAGGCCTGCCGGTGATAAAAACACTGGAGCAGTTCGATTACGCCTATGCCAGTGGCGTTCCACGAAGTCAGATCCAGGAGTTGGCGGGTCTGACATTTATCGAACGTCAGGAGAACGTTGTCCTGCTCGGGCCTTCTGGCGTCGGCAAAACGCACCTGGCGACCGCCATTGGCTATAAGGCCGCGATGGCGGGTTTAAGCATTCGGTTCATTACCGCCGCCGACATGATGCTGCAACTGATGGCGTCACATCGTCAGGGTGACCTGAAGGGCTACCTGAACCGCGTCGTAGGTAAACCTAAGCTGTTGATCATCGACGAAGTGGGATATCTGCCGTTCGGTAAAATGGAGGCGAACCTGTTCTTCCAGGTAGTCGCTAAACGGTATGAGTCAGGCAGCGTGATCCTGACCAGCAACCTGCCGTTTACGCAGTGGTCCGGAACGTTTGGTGATGACGAGACACTGACGGCAGCGATGCTGGATCGGCTGCTTCACCATGCGCATATCGCCCAAATCAGCGGCCAAAGCTATCGACTGAAAGATAAGCTGAAAAGCGGTCAACTCCAGAAGAAAACGAAAGCAACAACGCTCGAATGATTCAAAGGGGGTGGGTCAGTTTTACTTTGGCAGGGTGGGTCAGAATTCGATCGGTATTGACACTGTGCATCATTGCGGTGGGCTGAAGCGGTTATCCGACTCAGTATTTTCACGTACTCCTGGCCAGTCTTATCTGCGATGGACGTTCAGTACCGCCTCTGAGTCAGGTGGTTACGTCAGATATGCAGCAAAATTTCTGCGTTCAGGCTGCATCTCTCAAGGCTGATATTCACCCGTAGCACCGGACAGTGATGTCTGAGGCTGGTCCCTCGTTATGATGCCCGAATTGATTGCAACCGTGGTCGAAGTGTAGTGGTCAACTAAAACTGGCCACGGCTTTAGAGTTTTTCCAGTATCGGTTTTCCGATTCGTTTGGGGGTAACCCACCGTTATAGTCATGCGGCCTTAGCGAGCTGTAATACCCGACGATATAGTCTGTGATCGCATGAGCTGCTTCGCTAAAGTTTATATAGCCTGTCACTGGCACCCACTCGTTTTTCAGACTTCTGAAGAAGCGTTCCATCGGGCTGTTATCCCAGCAGTTTCCGCGTCGGCTCATACTTTGCCTGATTCGGTAACGCCACAATAACTGCCGGAACTGCCTGCTTGTGTAGTGGCTACCCTGGTCACTGTGGAACATCACTCCCGCTGGTTTACCTCGGGTTTCCCACGCCATTTCCAGCGCTTTGATGGTTAGCTTGCTGTCCGGTGAGAATGACATTGCCCAGCCTACCGGTTTCCTGGCGAACAAATCGAGAACAACGGCGAGGTAAGCCCAGCGCCTGCCTGTCCAGATATACGTCACATCGCCGCACCACACCTGATTAGGCTCTGTCACTGCGAACTGTCGCTCAGGGTGATTTGGGATAGCGATGTGTTCATGGCCACCACGTTTATACCGGTGGGTGGGTTGCTGACAACTCACCAGTCCCGGTTCTTTCATAAGCCTGCCGGCAAGCCAGCGTCCCATTCTGAAGCCTCTCAGGGTTGCCATAATGGCGATACTTCTCGCGCCAGCAGAGCCATGGCTAATGTTATGCAGCTCCGGAACCTGACTACGTAATACAGCCCGCTTGCCGTCTGGCTTTTCGGGGCTTTTCATCCAGTATTTGTAGCTGCTGCGATGAACCCCGAACACATGGCAGAGAGTGGCCACAGGATAACGCGCCCTGAGTTTCCCGATTATCGAGAACTGTTCAGGGAGTCTGACATCAAGAGCGCGGTAGCCTTTTTTAATATTTCATTTTCCATTTCAATACGTTGTAGCTTTTTCTTTAGCTGACGTATTTCAATCTGTTCTGGGGTTATAGGGGAGGCTTTAGGTATTTTGCCTTGTTGTTCATCCCGTAACTGCTTTACCCATCGCGTCATGGTAGAAAGTCCCACGTCCATAGCACTGGCCGCAGCTGCAACGGTGTAGTTCTGATCAAGGACCAGTTGAGCGGATTCGCGTTTAAACTCTGCGCTGAAATTTCTTTTTTTCATTGGGACACCTGTATTGTTCGGAGATGAGCATATCACCTCTGTTCAGGTGGCCAAATTCAGTAAACCACTACAAAGCTGCCTGCGCCGAATTCTGGTCTGCATTGCTCAGCACGTTGAAGAGGAGCAGTGTTCCCTGCCAGTGGACACTGGAAACGCTGAAAAATATGTTGAATAAACAAGAAATAACCTGGAAATAGAACCGTCTGTCGTTTAAATAAACGTGACGATGTAAAATTGCTGAAAATCAGCCTTACTGGATAAAATAGAGGCAGGTGCATAGCCTGGTCACTATCGGCGGGTTTACTTTGATGAAGCTGTTTTTGCCGCGTCACCATCAGCGCAGTACAGCTGGAATCCCCAGTGCAGGCTACATCAAACGGAGCCTCAGGGTCTGTATAAACGTTCCGTTTCAAAGGCGCTGCATTACATGGACAACTGCCTGTTTTACCTGGAAGTGACAAGAAGCACCACGCGGGGGCTGGCGTGACTGTTTTTTTGGAAGAGGGGGCGAAACAGGGCGATAACCGTCTGATATTTTAGTTCTGGATAATGCACGTCTCCACCACGGGAGAGATGCAGAAGTGCGAAAGCGTTGGTTAAGCGAGAATAATTTATTTTACTTTACCTTCCGGCTTACGGTTCAGAACAGAATCTGATTGAAATTCTCTGTAAACAGGCCAAACACCACTGGCAAGTTTTTACCAGGATCAGAGGCATAATGAATTCGATTCATTGCTGAATGGTTACGGCAATCAGTTTGCAATTAATCACTCTTGAGCACTGATCTGTATATTAAACTTGTGATGCGCAAAACTCATTTTCGATGTATCGGAAACCCTCTTTTTGTCAGCTAAGTCCGCATCTTGCGTGCCTGCGGTTATGGACTGAGCAGAATCGCTCCTTGCTGTGAAAAACACTTTTCCTGTACAGTCAATGATGACTTACTTAAATTACATTTATGTGAAAAAGCTTTTTGTGGAGAAGGATTTCGTTAACAATGGGATCACGCGACGGCATGGAAGCCAAAACACGGATTGGCCCCAGTAAGGGATTATTCAACGCAGCAGGTTGTTATTATGGAAAAACATATATATGAGTTGCCGATAAAGCTACCCGCAGAGGGCTGCACCTTAGTTTATACGAAAAATGGAAAAGTGAAAGCTGCGGTAGTAAAGCGTCCTGAACAATATTTAGCAACGATAGATGAATTTCTGGAGCTGACGAAAGCAGCATGTTTTCCTGTAGCTCTATCAGCAGAAGAGTAGAGCAACGCCCGGAATAGCGCTATACTACGTTCGCCAGCATGAACAACTGGCAACCCTGAATCAGTACTGTTGTGCCATCAACCCGAGAGGCGAAGATGGCACAGTTAGCATTTATCAAATCGAGCAACACAACACTGATACCGGCATCGCCCGATACCGGCGATTTTTTGCATCATAAAATCAAGATCGGCGCAGTGTTACATGCTGATTTCAAAAAAGTACGCAACCCCAAATTTCACCGTCTTTACTTTTCACTTCTCAATCTGGGCTTCGAATACTGGACACCGACTGGCGGCACAATTTCCCCCGACGAGAAAAGCCTGATCCGTGGTTATTCGAGATACCTGATCAATCTGGTAGCACACGATAGCATCATTCTTGAGTGCGAAACTGATTATCTAAAATCAGTTATGGAGCAGCGGGCTGATCGCGTGACCCTGCTTAAATCCTTTGATGCCTTTCGACGCTGGACGACCATCCAGGCGGGTTATTTCCAACTTTTGCAAATGCCTGATGGCGCAATCATCAAGGAACCCAGGTCGATCTCATTCGCGAACATGGACGATACGGAATTCGCTGAACTCTACAAAGCTACGCTAAACGTGCTCTGGCATTTCATCCTCAACAAAACATTCAGCAATCCGGCTGCGGCAGAGAATGCCGCCAGCCAGTTGCTGAGTTATGCGTGAGGTGGGCTATGGCTGATTTTGGTGGAAGTAACACGCCGGTTGATATTAAGGATTTGTGGCGGACTCCGGCTGAATTATTTGCTGCCATTGACGGAAAATTCAACTTTGTCGGAGATGTTGCTGCCAGTGATGACAATTCTCTTCATAACCGTTATCTGACTAGTGAGGACGATGCTCTATCACTGGAATGGGGTGAACTATTTCCGGCAGGATATGTTTTCTGCAACCCTCCCTATAGCGACATTACACCGTGGGTACAAAAGACCCAGGAAGCCGTAAAAAGTGCCATTGGCGTAGTGATGCTGGTTCCGGCTGATACGTCAGTAGGTTGGTTCCGCATAGCATTAACCGATGTCAGCGAGATCCGGTTTATTACCGGGGGCAGGATTTCTTTTGTCCGCGCTGATACCTGTCAGGTTGTCAATGGCAATAACATGGGGTCGATGTTACTGGTATGGCATCCAGCGGGGCGTGGCGCAGGGATCACAAAATACATTGATCGTGAAGAATTAATACAGCGAGGAAGAGCTTTCCTCGAACAGAAGGCATTGTGTGGGGAAACAGTATGAAAAACGAACCCTGCATGTTCTGCGGCGCACCGTCCACGCTACTTTGTGATGGATACCTTGGCTATCCGCCAAAGACAGAAAACGGCCTGGAATTTATCGATCCTTACCACCCATATACATGCGATGCGCCATTATGCAGCGCTTGCGCTGTGCAGCAGGGGAAAGTGCACATATGTGGCTGGGGCAAAAGGGCCGGATGCCGTATAGAAACAATAGATCATTGCCCTGTTTGCGTTCGTGATCTTCCCCCATACCCGCAGCATACCCGGCGTTTAATTTACTCCCCTGAACAGGCCAAAACCATCCGTGCAGCACATTGGGCGGGGTACAGCAACGAACACCAGAAGCGACTGAAACTTAAACAGGGAGGGGGTCAGCAATGTCTCGATCTGTGAATTTTCGAAAGGAAGCCCGCGGGCGTGAATGTCAGATTCGGATCTCAGGGGTTTGTAACGGCAACCCGGAAACCGTAGTGCTAACCCATTTCAGACTTGCGGGAACGTGCGGTACCGGGATCAAGCCACCAGATGTACAGGCTGCATGGGGCTGTAGCGGGTGCCATGACGAATGTGACCGCCGCACACGCTATATCGATAACGAAACTGCTTGTCTGTTTCATGCCGAGGGCGTGATGCGTACGCAATATATTCTCATCGCTGAGGGAAAACTATGAGGCTTAAATACGCACTGACAATCGCGGCTCCCAAATCAGCCCAAATTGGGGCATATCAGGCCCGATCAACCGGCAACAGCCATTTAACCAAAGTTGATGTGATGACTGCGCTCGGTATGACTCAGGCAAGGCACCGGGGAGGGCTATGTCTGCTGTACGCAAAATATACGAAAGATGCTGATGCCGGTCGCACCGCATTGACCGAACTGACCAAATACGCCCGGACTCAGGCGCGGAAGTATGTTGGAAAAATTCCCGGCAGGCGTGGAGGTATTGCGATTCGCACATTAGCTATGCTGGCGCTGGAAGAGTACTGTCGAACTGCTGACACACCTGGTGCCAAGTGTCGCTGTGGTGGCAGTGGTGAAGTTTGTGATCGGAAAGAAACTGAGCTTACTGGCAAATTGGTTATTATTCCCTGTAAGAAATGCCACGGTACCGGATTAAGGCCAATATCCCAAACACGGGCGCACCACGCTATCGTAGCGCTGATTCCCGGCGTATCAAGAGCAACCTGGTACAGAGTCTGGTCGCGCTTTTACGAAGCGTTACTGGCGTGGTGCTATTCGCAGGAATCAATCGCAGAATCGGAGTATCAGCACATCACCGGGATGTCTGAATTGAATAAAGAAATCATTGCAAAGTGAGACAATTTGCCCTAAATTGACACCCATAGTGGGAGATTAATACTCTCAACACTGCATACATTCTAAAGCCCGCCAAATTTCAGGCGGGTTTTTGCTATCTGAGCCTCGGTGTTTTCCGGGGCTTTATTATTTTTGGATCAAGCTACTACACAGAGGCTTCGCTGCGGCGAGGCCTTTTTTATTTTAACGGAGCCACCCATGCGGAAGGTGGAGATGATCAGAATGGATAAATACAGCTCCCAGCTTTCGTATTGGGTTGCGTCAATCCTGACCGCTGCTGGAGCATTGACGTTACAGGATTGGGCTGTGCTGGTGGGGATTATCGTTGCGATAGGCACCTTTGGCGTCAACTGGTACTACAAACGCAAACTGGTTAATAAGTTAACGGCGGTTGGCTATGACAAAGAGCGGGCGAAAGCCGCTTACCGTGCGATGAACGAATGAGGATGTTATGTCAGCAAAAATAAAAACGGGTATTGCTGGTGGCATTTGTTCAGTGGCGATAATCATCGGCCTGGTACTGGATAATGGTCATGTTCGCACCAATCAGCGGGGGCTGGAGCTTATCGGTAATGCTGAGGGTTGTCGGCGAGATCCATATAACTGTCCAGCCGGTATTCTGACCGATGGTATTGGCAATACGTATGGTGTAAAGCCCGGCAACCGCAAAACAGATGAGCAGATCGCCGCCGATTGGGAGAAAAATATTCTTGATGCCGAGCAGTGCGTAAATCGTTATGCCAACGGTGCCAACTTACCGGATAACACCTTTTCTTCTGCGGTAGAAATCACCTTGAACGTTGGTTGTCCGACGATGCAGAAATCCACCATGTTCCGTTTATTCCGACAGGGGGAGTTGGTTGCAGCGTGTAATGAGCTACCGCGCTGGGTTTATGCCAATGGAACAAAATTAAACGGACTGGTTACTCGCCGTGCTGAATCGAAAGCTCTTTGCATGGATGGTCTGAAATGAGTATCGCGTCCAGATGGAAAAATATTGCGACAGGGCTGACGGTAGCCGGAATTATTGTTTTGGCGGCGATAGTGTCTCACTACCGCAATAATTACTACCAGGCGCTAAACAAGCAGCGTGAGTTTACACAACTGGCAGAGTCCAGGCGGGACACAATCAATAACATGCAACGTCAGCAACGCGAAGTTGCAGATCTTGATGCTAAATACACCAGGGAATTGACCAATGCCAGACTTGAAAATGATCGTCTTCGTGACGATGTTGCCGCTGGTCGTCGCCAGCTGCGCATCAAAGGCACCTGTAAGCTGTCTGAAACCACCGCCAGTTCCGGCATGGGTAATGGAAGCGCCATCGAAGTCAGCAGAGAAACTGGACAGGCTGTTCTCGATATCCGATCAGGAATAATAAGTGATCAGACGAAATTACGCTTTCTGCGGAATTACGTCAGTACACAATGTCATTAATAATTATCAGCGTGCCGTTGATAAAACCGTGGCTTTATATTCATAAAGCTAATTTCATACGAGTAATATGGAGAATAATTAAATGAATTCAAATGATTCAGCTTGGATGAGTAATAATATTTCTGATGTCGGGAATAAAACACTCAGAGAAATTTGTATGCCAGGAACACATGATGCTGGCATGGGGGTCTTTACCTCAGGAACACCTTTTGCTTCCCCCTGTAATACAGTGACTCAAAAAAAACTCGTTGCAGGTCAGTTACAGCTTGGCTCACGATATTTTGATATCCGACCGGTTGTCAGTGGTGGAAAGTTTTTCACCGGTCATTATACAGAAATTGACGCTGGTTTGATCACAAGCTGGCAGGGAGCAAATGGACAATCCATTGAGTCAGTTATTAACGATATCAATGAGTATACGAAGGAAAATGCAGAACTGATTATTTTGCACTTATCTCATGACCTTGACACTGACGTTGGTAATAGCAAATATTCCCCGTTTTCTCAGGAGCAATGGGGCGATTTGCTCAGTTATATGAAAAGTAATATTGCTCATCTGAAATCAGTTGCAGGTGATGATCTTACCAAACTGACACTCAATGATTATATTAGCGATGGAAATGCCGCAGTCATTATTGTGGTGGAACCTTCAGGAGAGAATATAAAAATTGATGAATTCATTGGTAAAGGGTTTTATCCTGCCACCCGTTTTCCTGTATACAATTCCTACTCAGACACAAATGATCTGGATGCAATGATAAAAGATCAGCTGGAGAAGATGCGTAAAGAAAAAACTTCACCAGAAAGTAGTTATTTTTTGCTGTCCTGGACACTGACTCAGTCAGCCAGTCAGGTTACTACTTGCGCGACAGGGTTAGGGAAAAGCATCCTGGATCTTGCTGGAGACGCAAATGCTGCGCTGAACGAAAATTTGCTCCCAGCGTGTGACAAAAACTGCTTTCCAAATATTGTATATATTGATGCTATTAACGATGAAAGCAATGTTATTGACCTGGTGATGAAAATTAATAACGGCCAGGAAACAGAAACAGAAAGTAGCGAAATTAAGCCTCAGGAAATAAACTTTACTACAGAAGATGGTACAGTTTTGCCAGCTCTGCTCGGTTATGTGAAAGGCTCTAAACCTGGTCGGCTCATTATTTTCTGCCATGGACATACGGAAAATATGCATGTATTTGACAAATATATCCCGGAGTTCACCGATGTTAATACTATGACGCTGGCTGTTACTTATCGTAATGATGATAAATTTCCTGTACTGGCCGGTGCGAAGGATGTGATTTATGCATCAACAGCTATTCTGAAGGACTACCCCAGCGTTGAAAAAATTTACCTTTACAGTGCTTCTATGGGAGGTGCTATTGCAGGCACGGCGATTGGTGAGAGTAAACATTATACGCTACCTGGCAACAAACGATTCGAATACTGGGTCAGTGCATCCGGTGTGACGAATTTGATTGAGCTTTATGCTGAAGCTGCATTATTTGTGCCGGGTACGCGGGAGGAAATTGAAGAAGATGCAGGTGGCACTCCTGTTGAAAAAAATCAGGAATATGTTCGGCGATCTCCGGCTCTGCGTGCTGAGGACCTTAAAGCTGCAGGCCTGAAGCATGTCGAAGTTATCCACGCAAAGTATGACGGTATTGTACTTTATAATCAGGCTGAGGAATTAGTTTCAGCACTGGAAAAAAATAATGTAGATGTTGAATTGACAACGCTTAAGTGTTTTAAAGGCGATGGTAGCGCTGGTGCGACGATATACAGCGATGTTCTTTTACCTGACAATGTGGCCTGCCTCCTTAGTGGTTGTTCAATCAGTAGTGAGAAGGTTGCGGGCCATGTAAATACGGGAGACATTAATAATCCATCATCCAGTGCCGGGAGAGAAGCACTAAAAAAATTATTACTAGCGTAATAAGTATACCTTTCAGTCTACTCCTGTTTAATATTCTTTCTATAGTGCAGACAAGTAAATTAAATGTAAGTTAATTTACTAATAACATGATAAATATTTCAGCTAATTGAAGTGTGTGCTTCATTTTTAATTTATTTAAAAGGTAAATATATGTCTGATTTTTCATTGGAAAAACCACCTGTTGTGCTTGTTCATGGGCGAAATACTGATTCCGGTGTGTGGGGGGAGTTAAATCAATTCCTGATAAATAACGGTTATTCTGAAAATATGTTATTTGGATGGAATTATGACACCACGCAGTCAACCAATGAAGTCCTCTCTGCTAAGTTCAAAGAGTATGTCAAAGGTGTGCTTCAGCAAACCGGCGAAAAAAAAGTTGATATTGTCGCCCATTCTCTGGGGTCACTTCCCAGCCGCTGGTATATTAAGTTTGATGGTGGTAAAGATATCGTGCGTAACTGGATTTCGTTAGCTGGACCAAATCACGGAACAGCTCTCGGCTATCTGTGTGCTATATGGGACCAGGGATGTAAAGATATGACTCCAGATTCCTGGGTTATATCACACCTGAATGAGGATACAGAAACACCTGCCCCAACGAAGTACACAACCATCTGGTCTCCGGGAGATGAGCAGATTTCTCCTCCTACAAGCACGAAGCTTTCCGGTGCAGATAATATTGAGGTTTCTTCAATGAAGCACAATGACTTACTGAGCTCACAGGAAGTATTCGAGCATATATTATCCACGTTAGGCTCTGGCAATTAACTGCCATTTTGACAGGCAGTGGTCAGCTAAAACTGGCCACTGCCTGACGATAATTGCTGAGGCGGGAGAAACAACAGGACAGTGATTGATGAGCAAGCCGGATGAGAAAGCAATCGAGCGTGATTTCTGTGCTGGTGTGCTTTCCCTCCAGGCTGTGGCGGATAAGTACGGAATCACGATAAAAGCCCTGTGCTATATGGCCGGTAAAAAGGGCTGGATAAGGGCAAAAGGGGCAGGGACAAAAGCGGGGCAAAAAAACGGGGCAAAAAAAGTTATGCCCAAAAAAAAATCAGCTCCAAAACAATCACAGAATATGGGTGAACGGTCGCCTAAAAGGGAACAGGTTTCAACCGCTGGAATAATGCACCATGACGATATCGATCTGGCGCTGGATCCTGATGAGTTCGGATTAACCGAGAAAGAAGCGCTCTTTGCCTGGGGTTGTGTCAAGACCAACAGCAGGATAGGGGGATACCGATTTGCCGGTTACCGCGACAACAAAAAAACGGCCTATGTCGAAGCGAGTCGTCTGTATAGAAAACCCAATATTGCCTGCGCTATCCGCGAACTAAAAAACCGGATAAGAAAGCGCTACACCGCTGACCTGGATGAAATTGTCGATCAGTTAGTGTCGATCACCAAAGCCGACCCTAACGCACTGACGCAATATCGCCGTCTTAACTGTCGTTACTGCTGGGGTGAGAACCATTTGTACCAGTGGCGGGATATTCAGGAATTCGACTGTGCGGCTGAAAAAAACATGAAGGATGGAAAGGCCGAACCAGAGTATGGCGGGCTGGGCTTCATCGAGAATGCTGACCCTAACCCTGATTGTCCAAGATGCTACGGCGAAGGAAGCGGCGATATTTTCATTTCTGACACCCGTGATCTTGATGGGCCAGACCGTCACTTCCTGCTTGGTGTGAAGCAAACCAAAAACGGCATAGAAGTGATCACCGAAGATAAAAAAGCGGCGCGGCAAATGCTTATTCAGTTGATCACCAAACTTGATTTGAACAACCAGGACGACAATACCCCGAAAGGGCTGGAAGATTTTTATGCCGACCTTGGAAAAGCCAAGCCTCAATCCGGCACTGAAGCCGTTCTGGACGACGAAAGCGAGGAATAAGGTTCTTTACGGTGGCCGCACTTCTTCTAAATCCTGGGATGCTGCCGGGTTTGCTATATTTCTGGCGGATAATTACCGTCTGCGTTTCCTGTGTACTCGCCAAATCCAGAATAAAATCGAAGAATCGGTTTATGCACTGCTGAAAATTCAGATAGAGCGTTTTGGCTTACGCCACCGCTTTCGCGTCCTTGAGAATAAAATCATCAATCGCTTTACGGGCAGTGAGTTTATTTTCTATGGCCTGTGGCGACATATTGGCGAAATAAAGTCGCTGGAATCGGTAGACGTGCTCTGGAACGAAGAGGCCCACGCTATGACGCCTGCACAATGGGAGGTGTTAGAGCCGACCATTCGTAAAGAGGGATCAGAGTGCTGGTTTATTTTTAACCCCGGACTAGTAACAGATTTTGTCTGGCGACATTTCGTGGTTAATCCACCGGAAGATACGCTGGTACGAAAAATTAATTTCGACGAAAACCCCTTTCTCAGCGAAACGATTAAAAAGGTTATCGCCGCAGCTAAGGCGCGTGATGAAGATGCCTTTGAACATGTGTATCTCGGTGTGCTCCGCATGGATGATGATGCGGCGGTGATCAAACTGTCGTGGATTGAGGCCGCGATTGATGCGCACAAGGTGCTGGGCTTTGCGCCAGCCGGTAAGCACCGTGTTGGTTTCGATATTGCTGATGATGGTGCTGATAAGTGTGCCAACGTGTACGCGCATGGCTCAGTGGCATTGTGGGCTGATGAGTGGAAAGGGAAGGAAGACGAATTATTAAAAAGCTGCTCCAGAACCTGGCAGGTGGCGAGAAAATACGATTCGGAAATTACTTACGATAGCATTGGTGTTGGTGCCAGTGCCGGAGCAAAGTTTGCTGAGTTGAATACTGAACATAAAGCGAAAGTTATTTATCATAAATTTAACGCAGGTGATGCGGTGCATGAACCGGATCGTGAGTATCAGACAAAGATAAAGAACAAAGACTTTTTTTCTAATTTGAAAGCGCAATCCTGGTGGCTGGTGGCTGACCGTTTCCGCAATACTTACAATGCGGTGAATGCAGTTAAGCGGGGCGAGAAAGGCGAAAGCTTTACTGATGATGAATTGATCAGTATTTCCTCTGATTGCCCTTTTCTTGAGCAGCTTAAATTTGAGTTGTCAACGCCAAAGCGTGATTTTGATAATAACGGACGTGTGAAGGTAGAAAGCAAAAAAGATTTGGCGAAGCGTGATGTGCCATCTCCGAATATTGCCGATGCTTTTATAGAGGCGTTTGCGCCAGTGAAGCGTGGCGGATTCTTTACAACCAAGAGGTAACTATGTGGCCGTTTAAGAGGCGTAAAAATCAGGTAGCGCCGGTTAAACGGTCGGCGTTCACTACTCAGCTTTACCCCGCACTGGCGCGTTCGGAGGGATTTAACGGTCTGGACTTACCGCAACCTGTTATTAGCGGTGTGGCGATGGACTCCATCGATGGTTCCGTGCCTGCATTCAAAGGTGGGAATGTTTATGGTGTTCCCGAAGCACAGGCCATGTGGTACGCCAGTCAGGGCTTTATCGGCAACAACATGTGCGCGGTGATAGCCAAACACTGGCTGGTGGATAAGGCGTGTAATATGCCCGCACGTGATGCTATCCGGCAGGGCTATGACCTGGACTGCGACGATAAAGATGTCGCTAAATTGCTCATAAAACGCAGCAAAAAATACCGCATCAATCAGGCGATGAAAGAGTTGATCCATTTTGGTCGCGTATATGGTGGTCGTCTGGCGCTGTTTGTCGTTGAGACTTCAAACCCCAAAGAGCGGTATGAAAACCCCTTTAACATCGATGGTGTGGTCAGAGGAAGTTACAAGGGTATCAAGCAGATCGACCCGCAGTGGGTGACGCCTGAACTGTACTAGCTCAGACCTGATCTGACAGTTACCGGTTATTTATACAGGTGTCTGTCAGATTAAATCTGGTTCAGATTCTTTTCTGCCCAGACCCGTTTTCCATCAAGTAACGTGGCCATTGGCGTACGCCCGCAGCACATTTTCCCCTGATGAGTTCGCTCATTATTGTAATGCCACAACCAGTTGTCCAGATCCATTTGCAGGCTCTCCAGGTCTGCATATAGCTTCTTGCGGAACGTAACCTGATAAAACTCCTGCAAAATGGTTTTATGGAAGCGCTCGCAGATACCGTTCGTCTGCGGGGACATCGCTTTCGTTTTCGTATGGTCGATATCGTTGATGGCCAGATACAGCTGATAATCATGTTGCTCTACTTTACCGCAGTACTCTGTGCCCCTGTCGGTCAGTATTCTCAGCATCGGCAGCCCCTGAGCCTCATAGAACGGCAGTACCCGATCATTAAGCAGGTCGGCTGCAGTGATCGGCGTTTTACTCGTATACAGCTTGCAGTGAGCCATTTTCGAGTACGTATCCACGAACGTCTGCTGGTAGATGCGGCCAACGCCTTTCAGATTCCCAACGTAGAAGGTGTCCTGCGACCCCAGATAACCCGGGTGAGCCGTTTCGATTTCACCGCAGGCTTCGTCATCGTGCACCTTCTTCTCCAGTGCGGCGATTTGAGCATCGGTAAGCACAATGCCTTCTCTGGCGACCTTTTCCGTAAGCGCCTTCAGCCGCTTACGGAAGTTCTCCAGGTCATGTCGTTGCCAGATGGAGCGCACGCCGCTGCCGGAGATAAACACGCCTTTTTTACGCAGCTCATTACTGGTCCGGTGCTGACCGTGGGCCGGGAACTCAACGGCGTACTCAACAACCGCCCGTTCAGTGGCTTCATCGGCCCGATTCTTCAGGTTGGGTACCCGACGGTTTTGATTAACCAGCGCGTCAATGCCGCCTTCTTCAGCTAGCTCCTGGTAGCGGTAGAATGTGTCGCGTGACACCCCCATGATTTTACAGGCTTTTGATACGTTACCGAGTTCTTCGGCCAGATTGAGCAGGCCGGCTTTGTGTTTGATGATGGGATTGTTAGTATGAAGCATGAGAGTTACCTCGTGTTTTGTATAAGGATTAGACACCCATATCAAAACCGGTAACTCTCAACCTTTCAAGGTCCAGTGTCAGATCAAGTCGCGACTAATACACCTGAACTGACGGAGGCCAATCTGCAAGATCCGGCAGGGCTGGATTTTTACGAACCCACGTATTACGTGATTGCCGGTCGCCGGTACCATAAATCGCATTTTGTTAAATTCGTGCCCTTCCCGGTACCGAATGTACTCAAGCCTACCTACAACTATTTTGGCGTATCCGTGCCTGAGCGCATCTACGAGCGCGTTTACGCCTCAGAGCGTACAGCTAACGAAGCCCCTGAACTGGCGATGACCAAGCGTTTGTTGACGATGGGTATCAGCGATCTGGAAAGCGCAGATAAAGCGACCGTCAGCGAGAATATGGCCTATTTCATTGAAATGCGTGACAACTACGGCGTTCACGTTACCGGAAGTCAGGATACCGTGCAGCAGTTTGATACCTCACTGGCCGATCTCGATGCCACCATTATGACGCAATATCAACTGGTCGCGGCGGGTGCGAATGTTCCGGCCACAAAACTTCTTGGCACTACACCGAAAGGTTTTAACGCCACGGGGGAGTACGAGGAAGCCAGCTATCGCGAGGAACTGGAGAGTATTCAGTCGAACGACCTTGAAGAACTGTTACAGCGCCATTTCGATATGTTGTTGCGTAGCGCGGGCCTGCCTGTTGTTGAGGTCAGTATCAACTGGAAACCGCTGGATAGCCCGACCGCAGCAGAATATGCCGATATTGAACTGAAGCAGGCACAAACAGCCTCTGCATATGCTACAGCCGGAGCCATTGACGGCTACGACATTCGTAAAAAGTTGGCGGCGGATAAAGAGTCGAGTTACTACGGGCTGGACATGACCGATGAAGAAGAAAATCAGATTCCGGGACAAACGGGCGCAATGGGCGGCATCTCGTCAGGCGGTAATGAAGGGGAAACCGCTGGCTTATCCAGCCGCCCCGGCAACGCGCTACAGCCAGGCTATGTCGCAACTGGTGCGCCAGATGATAGCTGACTATCAGGCAACCTTTACCCAACTGAATGACGACGTTGCGCCGGTTGGTATGGATGCCAGCGTTGCCAGCCAGACCCGTATCTGGCTGAACCGCCTGAAACGTAAATGGGACGGTATTTTCAACAAAAAAGCGGCAGAAATAGCGGATAAGTTTGTTTCCCAGACCGATCTGGCCGCGCAACGCAACCTGGACGATTCACTAAAAACGCTATCCGGGGGGGTGACAATAAAAACGCCTGATATGCCGGGTGAGATGAAAGAACGTCTAACCGCTGCCACCGCAGAGAACGTCGCGCTGATTAAAACCATTCCTGAACAGTTTCATCGCAGGATTGAAGGCGCTGCGCTGCGATCCGTCAGCCACCCAGGCGAGGGAGCCAAAACCCTTCTCGATGAAATCAGGCAAACCGGCACGGTGACAGAAAAACGGGCGCAGTTTATCGCTGTGGATCAGAGCCGGAAAATCACCACAGCATCTAACTATGAGCGGATGAAATCAGCCGGTATCCGTAAAGCGGTCTGGCAACACTCAGCTGGTAGCGCTGAACCCAGAGAACTGCATCTCAGGTTAGACGGCCAGACGTTCGATCTGGATAACCCTCCTGTTATTGATGAAAAAACCGGTCAGCGTGGCCTACCCGGTACGTTACCCAACTGCAAATGCTTCTGGACGCCGGTTGTAGATTTTGGTGACACCTCATGAACGAAACTAAACGAACGTATGACCTCAATGGCTGGCTGGAAGTAAAAGACAACCCCCTCTCAAAAGTTGGAGTTTTTGATTATCTGGGGGCTGAGATTAATGCCCCTGACCCCGGCCGTATCTATCGTGTCTATCGGCCGGAGGAGGAGCTACGTAGCATCGATACGATTAACTCTTTCCGGCTGATGCCCTTCATTGATGAGCACGAAATGCTGGGTAAAGACGCCACCCCTGCTGAGAAAAAAGGGATACAGGGCGTCATTGGTGAAAATATCTGGTTCGATTACCCCTACTTACGGGGAAACATCAAAATTCTGTCCGACTCCGCACTGAGCAATATCAGCAGCGGGAAAATAGATTTATCGCCCGGCTATCGATGCCGCTATGACTTCACCCCTGGCAATTTCAACGGTCAGCCCTATGACGCTGTTCAGCGGCATATCAGAGCAAACCACCTTGCGCTGGTGGATGAGGGGCGAACCGGCCCCGATGTCTCCGTGCAGGATCACGTTATAACCATAGATACCAAGGAACTCATTCGCATGAATCCAGATGATGACAAAAACAAGCCCACAACTGATGACGGTGGTTTTACCCCCGAACAGGTTGAGCAAATCAAACAGATTGTTGTGGCAGCGCTGGCGGCGGGTAAGCCAACTACGGACGATCCCGATCCGACTGCACCCGCAGACCCTGCTGACCCCGTTGATCCGGCAGCAGCAGCCGAAGGGGCAGCAGCGGCAGAAGAAGGCGCGGAGGCGGCGGTAGAAGCGGCGGAGGCAGCATCGGAGGCAGCAGAAACCGGGGAGCCTACCGCTATCGAAAACGCTGAAACGGCTATCGAGTCGGCAGAATCGGCTATCGAGGAGGCGAAAGAGCATCTCGACCAGGCTACTACTGACAGTCTCAGTCGTCGGCTTAAACGCCTGCGCAGAAGTATTGGCACGGTTGACACCATCGCCGCGCTGAAACGCAAGGTGGCAAAGCTGGAGAAAAGTAAACCGACAATGGATACCGGTGCGTTGCTGAAACAAATCGGTGCCCGTGATGAACTGGCGCGGAAGTTAACGCCATTTGTTGGTGTGTTCGATCATGCGCCCATGACGGCGCAACAGGTCGCTGAATATGGCGTTGAAAAGCTGGGTATCCAGTGTGGTAAAGGCACTGAGGCTATTGCGCTTGATGCGTGGATGCAGGGGCGAGTACCGGATTCTCAAAAGCCGTCTGTTGCGATGGATAAGGCTGTCAGCAACCAGTCAATTTTAGATAAATGGGGCGATAAATAATGGCAATTCCGAAATCTATAGCAAACGGCATGATCTCCGGCGTAGTCGGTGAAGTCAGCCACTTTGGCCCACTTCGCGCCACCAGTGCCGTTCTGGACTCAGCCGATGAAAAAAAGAATCTTTTTGGTCTGGCCTATACCTACAAAGACGCCAGTGTTGAATCTGTGCAGCCAGGCGGTAATGGGGCGTTTGCGGGGATCATGATTAACCCGAAAGCGTATCGTATCGAGACAGAATATGCCCGCAACGGGACTCAGGGTGAGTTTCTCACTATGGGGGAGGTATACGTCGAAGTTACCGAATCCGCTGGCGCAATTAACATGCCGGTGGTGTTTAACGCTGATGGTGAACTGACCGCTAAAGCCACACTGGACGCCGGGGACAAAGCGATTGGCTTTGTATCACGCCACGTTGGTTCTGCTGAAACACCCCATCTCTGTCTTGTTCGCCTGACCGAGATCCCGTACCCAACCCCTGCACCAACTGGAGATGCCTGATATGGCTCTGAGCAAAGAAAAATTTTATATGTCGGGCCGCGAGATCCGCAGACGCGGGCCGCTGAATATTAAGCCCAATCAGAAGTGGACATACAATGAGCTGGGGCAACTTGGCTTTGGTGGTCTGGCGGCGATGGACTCCGCGTTAACCGGCCCAGCGGTAAGCGGTGGTCTTATTCATCGTGAAATGCTGCAACATGTTTTACCGGGTCTTATCCGCACGGCGACCCGTGTTCGTGTTCTGGATGAAATTACCGGGGTAATGAACGCGGGTGAGTGGCACGATGAAGAGTTCATCCTGAACGTGGCAATGCCGGTAGGCAAACCAGAACTGTACGGTGACCACACCAATATCCCGCTGGCTTCCTATGCGCAGGCTCAGGAACGTCGCGGCATTGTGCGTTTTGAGCAAGGTTTCCAGGTCGGTAAGCTGGAGGAGGCTCGACAGTCGGCGGCGGGTTTCGAGGCGGCAGCAGAAAAACGCGTTGCTGCTACTGAGTCACTGGAGCAGGGGCGTGAACGAGTCGGCTATCAGGGTTTTAACAGCCCGACTACCCGTGTTTTTGGGTTGTTAAACGATCCGAACCTCCCGGCTTATGAAACTGCAACCAAGCCCTGGCTGACGGCCACGTTCGACGAGATTACGAAGGACATTACCGATATGTTCTCACGTCTCGAAACGAACTCTGGTGGCATTATCCGCGACGATATGCCTATCACGCTGACGCTTCCGCTGGGGTTCCGTTCGGCGTTAGGTAAAGCGAACCCGGTCGCCAAAGGTGAAACCGTCAAAGAGTGGATCAACAACAACTATCCCAATATGCGGCAGGTCTTTTCACCCGAATTCAAAGGTGCGAATGGCGGGGCAAATATTGCCTATATGTTTGCCGATAGCGTGGATGATGGTTCTACCGCAACCAGTGCAACAATTTTGCAGGTTGTGCCGGTGAAATACCAGTTGCTGGGGTCTGAGAATCAGATCAAGGGCTATCTGGAAGATGCCACCAATGCCACTGCTGGTGTCATTGTCACCCGCCCCTGGGCGATCACCCGCCTGACCGGTCTTTGATAACAGCCCTCAATTGAGGGCTTAATCTTTAAGGATTCCCCATGTCTATCTACGTTTATTCCACGCTTTCCAGTGATCAAAATTACGCACTGGAAGCGGGTGGAGCGGTATTTATTGCCGGAAAAGCCAATATCATGACCAGGCAAATGTACACCCCGCGTGGTCGTGTTACCGATATTACCGACGAGCAGTACGTCCTGCTTAGAAAGAACCATGTTTTTCAGCTACATGAAAAAAATGGGTTTATCGCGGTTGAAGAAATAAAAGCCGATCCCGAAAAAGTGGCGACGAATATGGAAGCCAGCGACCTGTCAGCGCCAGATACGCCTGAATCTCTTGAAGCCGAAAATAAAGAGGTTCCGAAAAACAACAAAAAAGGTAAATGATTATGGATGCTGGCACCTTTCCCCTCGAAGCGTTTCGTGTTCTTTACCCGCAGTTTAACGATGTGCCTGCTGATGACCTTTTTATTATTGCAAAATCAGCAACCTGTTATTTCTCGGAATGTCAGGGGATCTGCACCAGTGAACTGTGGATGCTGGTGGTTGCACATATGTTGATGCTGCGCCAGATGGCGGCTAAAGGAGAATCCCCTTCTGGGGCGGTGACCAGCGCCACGATCGATAAAGTGAGCGTATCATTTGCTGCCCCGCCGACGAGTTCAAACTGGTCACACTGGTACAATCTGACGCCATTCGGCCAGCAATATCTGGCGTTGATTAAACGCTGTAGTGTACCGCGCTATATCGGTGGCATGGGAGAACGTGCCGCCTTTCGTAGCGTGGGTGGCCGGTTTCCGATGCGCGGGAGGCTAAGACGATGAGTAATTTTGCCAGGCTGAAAGCGGTCTACGATGAACTGAACAAAAAGCAGTTGAAGATCGGATTTTTTGAGCACAGTAAATACCCTGACGGTACGCCGATTGCTTATGTCGCGGCCATTCAGGAACTTGGGTATCCGGCTGGCGGCATCCCGCCCCGGCCTTTCCTGCGTCCAGCAATGGCAGAGAATGCCGCTGGTTACAAAAATCTCATCTCGCAAGCCGTTAATGCTTCTGTTGCAGGCAGTATTGCGCTTAACGATGGGTTGAATCAGATCGGAGCCAAAGCTGCGGGGGATGTAAAGAATGCCATCCGTACCCTGACAACGCCTCCGCTGGATACATCCACCATCCGGGGCAGAGCCAGAATACGCAGCAAAAGTAAAGCCTCAACAAAACCGCTGGTAGATACCGGACAGATGTTGCAGGCGGTCACTTATACAGTGGAGGACAAATAATGTTTGGCAATCTCTACAACGTGGCCGCACGGGTGATCCCACAGCAGACGGCCCTCTGGTATCGGTTTAACTCGCGCACGTTAGACGACCTTGGCAAATGGGTAGTACAGTACCATCCGCCCGAACCGGTCACGGGTAGCTGGCAGGCGGTGGATACACAGGATGTACAGGAGATGGGGCTGGTGACCGGCAAAGTTTATCGGCGGCTCTACACTTCGCACGATATTCACGCCATCCAGCGGGGGGATGCACCGGATTATCTGATGTTCAACGGCAAGCGCTATGACGTCACCGGTGATGCAGACTGGTACGCGCAGGACGGCTGGAAGTCTGTTCTTTGCATTGAGGCACTATGACGGATAACGAAGTTTATATCGCCATCCGGCACCAGATGCTGGCGCAAATGAATAATGCAGGGCTTTCGATACCTGTTGTTGCCGGTTTTCAGTCAACGAAGCAGGGGAGGGAGGATAGCTTTGTTATGTTCTTTCCCATCAACGAGGCAGGCCACGGATGGCAGGCGCGAAACTATCATGTCGCTGGCACGGATGCGAATCACAAAGAAATTCAGTTGGTGGAAAAAACGTTGCAGGTTCAGGGGCTGGTATCAGATGCCAGTGAACTTACAGCGACCGACCTGACTGCCACGGTTCGAATGATAGTGAACTCACTCCCTTTTGTTGACGCGCTAAAAAAACAGGGTGTGGGGGTACAACGTGCTTCTGGCATTCGAACGCCTTATTTTATCAATGACAAGGGGGATTATGAACAGAACCCCTCTTTTGATTTTAACGTCACATTCCACCGCGAAATATTCCCAAACACCACAGCAGTAAAAGCGCTTTATCCTGATATTCACCGCATTTAATTAAGGTTTCACCATGCCAATCAAACAAACACGCTATGTCAGCATTGCGAGTGCGGTCATTGGCGCGTCTGCTGTACCGATGCGCAAACTGACGGGCCGCATATTCTCTCAAAACGCAAAAATTCCATCCGGTGATGTGCTGGAATTCGCCAGCGGTCAGATTGATGAGTTTCTGGGGGCCAGCTCTCCCGAAGCGAATTTTGCCCGGCAATATTTCAGCTATACCAGCCCGGCCCCCGTCAATAAGCCCCGAGAATTGCAGGTAGCATCCTACGTATCAACCGGTCGGGCACCGACGCTTTCGGGAGGTGATGCGGCCAGTCTGGATGAGTTGAAGGCGATCACTACCGGAACACTCACGGTAACTATCGGTAATATTCGTAAAGAACTCACTGAAATCGATCTTTCTAAGGCCAAGTCCTACGCTGATGTTGCCTCGACCGTACAGCAAAAGCTAAATGCTGAATCTGAACCAGCGTTCGCTTCTGCCAGAGTGACTTTTATCGCTATCAGCGGCACGTTTGAACTCGGTGGCGGGGTACCGGAGCGAGCAAACATCAACGTTGAGTCTTCCGCTCTTGCGGATGCGATGGGGTTATCTCGCGGACAAGCCTTGCCCGGAAATACCGCACAAACTCCGCTAGAAGCCTTTATGGCGGCAGAGAAAATCTCGGATTCATTCGGCAGTGCGACTTTTATCGACCCACTGACGCTCGAACAGGCCGTTGTCCTTGCTCAGTATGTGGCAGGCGAGAACGTGAAATATCAGCTACATCTGAATATTTCCGCAACGGATGCGGAGGCTTTTAGCGCGGCGTTGATAGGTACAGCGTCAACGGCGCTGAATCTTAAAACCGAGGATAATTTTTATGCTCAGGCGTTACCGATGGCGGTTATGGCGGCAACAGACTATGACCGTACAAACGCCACCACCAACTATATGTTTCGTCAGTTTGGCGTGACGTTCCCGGCACAGGTAACCGCCGATCTGGATGCCGACAACCTGGATAAGTTGCGCGTCAACTATTACGGCGAAACGGCGGTGGCGGGTTCAAATATTGCGTTTTACCAGCGTGGTTTCCTGTGCGGGCCGGGTACCGCACCGCTGGACATGAGCGTTCATGCCAATGAGCAATGGTTAAAAGCATACATTGCACAGCAATGGTTTTCTTTATTGCTGGCGACGCGCGGCGTACCTGCAAACCGCGATGGTGAGGCCAGGGCAATGATGATTATCGCCGGAGCCGTGACCAAAGCAGTGAATAACGGCACCATCCTCCCCGGCAAAACGCTCTCGGATGTACAGAAACTCGCGGTGGCTGATGCGTCTGGTGACGATTTAGCGTGGCACGATATTCAGGACAAGGGCTACTGGTACAACGCGCAGATTGTTGAAAGTACCGGGCCATCTGGCTTGCCGGAATACGTGATGAAATACGTACTGATTTACGGTAAAGGCGACTGGGTACGTAAGGTCGAAGGCTCGCACAACCTGGTATAAGGACTAAATGATGAATGATGTATCTGCAACTGGCCTCAGCCTGTTGGTTCAGGCCAGTACAACCTTTCCGGCAGGAATACTGATAACGGCTTTCGCCGATGATGCTGACCCGTTCGATCTGCCCGCTGTCGATATCGCCCAGACCGGCATGGATATCAATGGCAATCTGGTGTCCTGGTCAACCCCAACCCCGCAGGCTGTGACGATAAATGTGCTACCGGGGAGTGAAGAAGATCAGAATCTGGCGATCCTGCTGGAGGCCAATACGGCGAAACGTGGCCGCAGACACGCCGGAGATATTATTACGCTCGTGGCGTCCTACGGTGACGGCGCGACCACTACCGCGCGAAACGGGAAAATCACCAACGGTAGTCGGGGTAACTCCGCTGCCAGCGGTGGGCGTCTTAAATCAAAGGCTTATACCTTTGTGTTCCAGGACTTTGACAGTACGCGCGTTCGTTAACTATCAGGCGGGAACATCCCGCCTTTTTTATTGGGGCCATTATGCTCATTAAGCCGAAAGTTATTGAAATTAAAGATGTTGATGGTGAGATGCATACCTTTGTGATCAGCCGTCTGCCCGCCACGTTGGGGCGTGAAATCCTGGCAAAATATCCGCTGTCGAACGCACCTAAAATTGGCGACTACGAAATCAGTAAAGAAGCCATGCTGAAAATGATGGCTCATGTGGCAGTCGTGCGGGATGGTGCAGAAATTTGCCTGAAAACCCAGACGCTGATTGATAACCATGTACCGGACGGTGAAGCGCTGATCCGCCTTGAACTGGAGATGCTGAGGTACAACACCAGTTTTTTCGGCAACGCCGGGAGCAAAGGTTTCCTGCCTTTCCTGCCTTACCTGCTGGGCAAAATCAGCGATTCACTCCCGTCGATTATAAAAATGCTGATGGATTCTTTGCAGTCATCATCTCAGAAAAACTCGCCAGCTTCACAGAACTCAAAACCTCAATAGATCTGGAAGAGGCGATGGACTTGTGGGAAATCGCCGTGACCAACCGCTATAACGAGGCGCTCGCCGCCGCAGGAAACCGATAATGTCTCTGTTAGATACCTTTGTGCAGGTGTTTGAATTCGACACCCGGCAGGCCGATGCGGCGTTTAAAAATGTTCAGCGCTCTACCGACGATATTATTGATGGTATGAAACAGGCGCAGCATGAAGCCGATAAAGCGGCTAAAAGCGTCAGTGATTTTGCCAGCGGCACGGAAACCAGCGTTGCCGCATTAGCCCAGAAAACCCTTGGGGTTCTCGGCGTATTGTTGGGGGTATCTTCCATTTTCAGCGAGTCTGTTTCACGCGCGGAGGAAGTGGAGGCGCTTGATAAGCTGGGCAAGAAGATCAATGTGGCGACGGCGGATGTGGATGCTTTCGCAGGTTCAGTTGCCGAACTGGGGGGCGCGAGGGAAAGCGCTCAGGCTGATTTGTCGGCAATGGCAAAAGCCTTTGGTGGCACCACGGACTCTATGGAGAAAATCCTCGCTACAGCGGATAAAGTAAAGGGGATGAACTTTGATAAAGCCAAAGCGCACCTTGCAAACCTTGGGGCGACGGACGACAAAACGATTGAGTTGATGATGAAAGGCCGTCATGAGATGGAACGCATGATGGGCCTGCAAAAAGAATACTCTGGCATTACCAAAGAGAGTATTGAACAGTCCCGGCGCTTTAACCAGGCCATGCAGGGGTTCAGGCAATCATCCGGCCTGTTAAAAAACAGCTTCCTCGAAATGGTGTTGCCTTACCTGACTAAGGGCATGGAATTCTTAAGTAAATTTGTTGTTTTTTGCCGGGAAAATAAGAACCTCATCATCGGTTTTTTCCTCGCGATCGGTGTGGCTGTTGCAGCGTACTACGTTCCTCCGATGCTTGCCGCCGCTGCTGCCACGCTGGCAGCAACCTGGCCAATACTCGCTATTATCGCCATCATTGCGGCGCTTGCCGCAGCGTTCGCGCTGGTTTACGACGACATCATGAATTTTATCGACGGTAATGATTCAATGATCGGGCGAATTCTTGATGCCTATCCTGAGCTTAAACAGGTCATTATGACGCTGTGGGAAGCATTCAAGACCCTGTTTGAGTACCTGAAAATCGCCGCTAAATTCGTTGCTGATGTAGTGGTTGATGCTTACAACACAATGAATAATGCCCTGAACCAGTTTATTGGCTGGTTGCTGGAGTCAATAAAAAGTCTGGTTAAATGGGGAGCACAGTTCGGGGGCGTCTTCGATAACGTGGCGGATGACGTTGTCGGCATATTTACCTGGATGTGGAAGCAGGTGCAGAAGGTGATTGGCTGGATAAGCGGCGGTCTGGATACCATCCAGAAAGGCTGGTCAGTCGTTGCGGGCTGGTTTGGTGCTGATGATGAAAAAGAACTCACCGTAGAGCGTAAAATCAGCGCTGAGGGAGAGGTGACGCACCGTATTCCTGAAGCTGAACATCCTTCACCACAGCAGGATACACAGAATATGGTCGAGCAGGGAAAAGCCCAAATTGCAGCGGCGAATAATCACCCCCTTAACCCCGTGACCAGCCAGGCGATCAGCAATCGTTCTAGCGTGAAGAATGAAACCACCCTGAATATTGGGGAAGTGAAGGTTGAAACCAAAGCAACCGATGCTAAAGGCATGGCGGCGGGCACGAAAGACGCATTGCAGGAACAGTTGCAGGATTTGGGACAGCAAACGCAAACGGGGCTGGCAATATGATCACTGATGTAAAAATCTTCGATACCGACAGTTTTACCACGCTGTTTGAAACCGCCAGCCCGATAAAAATCAATATCCGCGACGAGCACAAGGCCACCACTTTTCAGGTCGAGTCAGGGGAAACCCGTAGCGATCATGTTGTTGTGCAGGCCGTGGAAATTGGCATGGATCTGATTTTATCCGGTGAGCTTAAAAATGCTTTTGGCCTGATGCAACAAGCCTGGGAACAAAACAAGCTGGTAGGCATTCAGACCAGAGTCAAAACCTACCAGCCTATGCTGCTGGTCAATTTCTACCACGATGAGACCGCTGAGATGGCCGATGCTATCCAGTTGTCTTTACGGTTCACCGAGTGGCGCAGTGTAACACCCGAATACGGAGATCTACCGCCCAAAAAAGTTCAGAAGCCATTGCAGTCCAGTACCGTTAAAAGGGGCGGTGCACAGACAAAATCGGTATCCGAAGAACGGAAAAAATCGGTTCTGGTCAGGGTTCTGGGAGGATAAGCACGATGCGTGAAATACCGTTAAACCCGGTGCCGAACCAGCGCCTGCAAATTACCATTGATGATAACCGCTGGGATCTGACGATCAAAGTCGCGAGAAATATGATGGTATGTGATATTCGCCGCAACGATGAGGTTGTCATGCTGGCAACCAGAGCGACGACCGATGCACCCTTAATACCCTATAGCCATCTGGCCTCAGTCGGTAATTTTGCGTTTATCACAGAACGCGATGCCCTGCCCTGGTATGAGGAATTTGGCAAAACGCAAAGCCTGGTATTCTGGGGGCCGGATGATTGATTTAAGGCGGATCAGGGTGGGGGTAGAAGTCAGCGGGCGTCTACAGTGGTATGAAGGGATGCGCGTAAAGGCAAGCGGCACCAAGTATGCGAATCCGTTGCAGAATGAATGTACGGTCAGCATTGATGGCCTAAATGCGACCACCCGCAATATGCTGTTGACGGAAACTAGCCCTTATAACAAAAGCAAGCGGTCCTCCCGTCTTGTACTGGAAGCCGGGCGGGTGAGTACCGGCGTATTTCGCCTTTTCGTGGGTGATATTGTCAGTGCTGAACCCTCCAGCCCGCCTGACGTGACGCTAACGCTGAAAGCAAAAACAGGTAACGGCAGTGCTCGGGATATCGTGGCAACATCCTCCGGCGCGATGAGTAAACTGAGTGAAATATCCGCAGGGATTGCGCGGGACTGCGGTGTACGTCTGGATTTTCAGGCCACGGATAAAAATATTGCTAACTGGTATTTTTGCGGCTCAAAGCTGAAACAGGTCGAGCGGTTGCAGGATGGCGGCGGCGTTAAAGCCTTTATCGATGATGATGTTCTGTATGTGAAGGACGAAGCCGGGGCGGTCAACGGGCGAATCAAAATTATCAACCAGAATACCGGTATGGTTGGATTACCCAAGGCCACAGAAAAAGGGCTGGATGTCACCTGGCTTATCGACGGTGAATCCAGCTTGGGCGGCACGTTACGGCTGGAGAGTAAATTTAACCCATCTTTAAACGGTGATTACATCATCGAACAACTAAAGTTCGATATCGCTTCACACGATGATCCCTTCTTTTATCAGGCCACCTGTAAACGGGCTTAACCAATGAATAAACCGAATACCGATATCGCCAGTGAATCCAGTCTGGCAGGGCAGCTTATGGGCGCTTTTCGTAACCTGATGATGAACACCGACGATATGTTACCCGCAACGGTAATCAGTTATGACGATGCCATGAACCGTGCGGTGATTAAACCGCTGGTGATGATGGTGTCAACTGAAGGGCAGAGGATAGCCCGCGCCCCTGTTCATAATATTCCTGTTTTCCGCTTTGGCGGCGGCGGGTTCTTTATCCGTGTACCGCTAAAACCGGGGGATTTTGGCTGGCTTAAAGCCAATGACCGCGATATCAGTCTAATTTTTCAGCGCGGCGTTCTGGAGGATGAGCCTAATACCCACCGTCTGAAATCATTCAGTGATGCGATGTTTTTTCCTGACAGCGTTAAAGGCTGGATTGTGGATGGCAAAAATATCGATGCGCTGGTGATCCAGTCGCTGGATGGCAGCGTGTGTCTGGCGTTGCATAACGATAAGTGCGTACTGGATACGCCAGTGTTTGAAGTTAACGCCGCTGAGAGCATTTTTAACGGCAACGTGACGGTGAACGGCAATCACCAGACCAACGGTAACAGTGAGTCAAACGGCGGGACTATGCGACATAACGGTAAAAATATTGGCGCTGAACACCAGCATACCGGTGTTCAGCCGGGATCGGGCAACAGTGGGGTGCCGGTATGATGACGTTTGATGTTAATGAAGGTAATGATATTTACCTCGGAAACGATGGCAACCTGGCTTTGGTTCGTGATGAAGCGGCGGTGAAAAATTGCTGTATGCACTATGCCAGAGCGTTACGGGGTGAAATGCTGCACAGGATGGACAAGGGAATACCTTACTGGAAAACCACCTTTGGCCGCGATGCTGATTTGCCAATGTTTGAGGCGGCATTCCGCGACCGTATGCGGGAAATTTCTCAAGTTCTGGCAGTCGATTCCTTTTCTGCATCGATTGAAAACAACGAGCTTCATTACACCGCCGTGATCAGCACCCTCTACGGGAGGATAACGCTTAATGTCTGATTATCAGTTTATAGCAAGCACAGGAGTGATCATCCCTGACACTTCAACGTTGCGGGAGCAGGTTGAAAATGAGTTCCGGGATGTCTTTGGTCAGGAAATTGACCTGTCGCCGGAAACACCGCAGGGCGCACTTGTCACAATGGAAGTGGAAAATCGGGACGCCATCGCCCGCAATAACGCAGAACTGGCGAACCAGATTAACCCGGACATAGCCGGGGGGATCTTTCTCGATGCTATCTGGGCGCTGATGGGCGGGCAGCGGCTGTCCGCAACGCATTCTTTTTTGACGAATGTGGAGTTTGCAGGCGTACCACAGACTCTGATACCGAAAGGCTCTCTGGCCGAAACGCAGGCAGGGGATGCGTTTGAAACGACCAGCGTACTGATTATCGGGAATGATGGGGTAACAAAAGGTGATATGCGCTCGGTTAAAACCGGGCCAGTAGGCTGTGGGGCCGGTGGACTTGTCCGGGTGGCAAGTTCGGTTCTTGGCTGGGAAACCGTAAACAATCCGGCTGATGCGGTGCTGGGTAGGGTAGCGGAATCCGACATACGTACCCGGCGTCGTCGCAGAAATACGCTCGCCAAAAATACGGTGAGTGTCGGAGAGGCGATCACTTCGGCGCTGTACGATATCGAAGGTGTGGAATCCCTGTCGTATCGTGAAAACTATACGGATGCGGATCAGGTTATTGATGGCGTTCCGCTGGTCAAACACAGTATCTATGTTTGTGTTGATGGCGGGCCGCGTGAGGAAATCGCTGTTGCCCTGCTACGCACTAAAACAGCGGGGGCCGCGTACAATGGCAGTGAAACGGTTGAGGTGACAGAACCGTCCAGCGGTCAGGTGTATAACGTCAAATTTGACAGGCCAAAGGAAATTACCGTGTTTTGTCGGGTGACGGTGCGCAAAAGTCCCTTTGATGCACAGACCCTAATTCCCGATGCGGTTGAAAAATGGGTAGCCGGTGAAACCGATACTGATGATGGCCTGGCGGTCGGGCATGACGTTTCGCCATTTGAAATTGCGGCGGCGGTCAATACGGCTGAACCGCGATTGTTTGTGCTGAAGGTCGAGCTATCAACCGATGGCGTGACCTGGTCAACAGACGTGATCCCCGTGCAGATAAACGCCGTTGCCAGACTCAGGCGCAACGCCGTGCAGGTGGTTATCTTATGACAATACAGTCCCTTGATTTTCATTCCGACTTGCTGAAAGCCATTCTGTGGCAGTATGAAAATTCGGATAATATTAAAGCACTGGCACACTATAAATCTGAGTATTTTAACCGGGCGACAGTGGAGTTCTGGCGTAACTGGTATCGCGATGTGTTTAATATCGATACCGCGAATGATTTTGGTCTGGCGGTATGGGGGCGCATTCTGGATGTGCCGCTGGGTATTGATGTTCCACCCAGCGACAAAAATAAAATCGGTTATGGTTTCGGCGCTAATAAGCGCAATTTTAAATCCAATTTCAGGCGCAACGCTGATTACACGCTGACGCTGACCACAGCGCAAAAGCGTCTGCTGGTGAGAATGCGCTATTTCACCCTGACGGAAAGCCCGACAATTACTAATATCAACGCCTTTCTTCAGCGCTTTTTCAGTGATGAGAACGGCAAAGTATTTGTCCTCGATTCCCTCGATATGTCTTACATCTGGTACGTGTTTAATTTTAACCCGGATGAAAGGTTGCGCCTGCTGCTTGATAATTTTGACCTGCTTCCACGTCCTTCTGGAGTAGGGGCTAAATACCGTATTGTCACCCGTCAGGCATTCGGCTTTGGCGAAAACCGTAAAAACTTCACAAATAACTTCGGAAACTAAACCATGACTAAAGTGTTTAAAACACCCTTCGCTGCGCAGGGTGACAGGACTGCTGTGCCCGTAGAAACGCAGGCTGACGGCTCGGTATCTTACACTCAGGGCTACGGCTATGACTATGAGCGCGACCAGGCGACAGATCCGGCTGCGAAGGATATTGAACGTGAGAAGATGAATGCGCTTTTCCACGATGTTACCGAGGCAACTGGCGAAATGCAGCAGTTCGGCTCTGCTAACTGGTCAGAGGATGGTAAACCTTATCCGATACGCTCACAGGTTTACTACAGCGAGAGAACGTGGCAATCCAGAATAAAAAATAACAACGAAGAACCGGGAAAAGGTAGCGGCTGGATAGAATTCAAAGCCGATGTAAACCCTGTCGATATGCTGTACCCGGTCGGGATAGTGACGTGGTTTGCGCAGAACAAAGATCCTAACGCGCTTTTCCCCGGCACTACGTGGAAATATATTGGGGAGAACCGCACAATTCGTCTGGCCAGTGCTAATGGCAGCGATGTGATGACAACGGGTGGTTCCGATTCGGTCACGCTGGCAGTAGGGAATATCCCCGCACACGGCCACTCATTTTCAGCCAATACCAGCGCCTTTGATTATGGTTCCAAACAAACTACAGGGTTTGACTACGGATGGAAGACTACCAATAGTTTTGATTATGGGACTAAGACAACAAACAGTACAGGTGAACATACCCACAGCGTTAATGGTATAGCTTCTAATGCATCTAATAGCAGGCACTTTTCCGGTGGTTCTGCAGGTGTTTGGACAAATATAACAACAAGTATTAGCGGTGCTCACACCCACATAGTCGGGATTGGTGCCCATGCGCATAATCTATACATAGGTGCACACGATCATTGGGTTGGTATCGGTGCCCATTCCCACTCAGTATCAGGAACCACGTCAAATACAGGATCTGGGACGGCTTTAGGTATAACCAACTCATTTGTAAAACTTATGGGTTGGTATAGAACTGCATAGTAGATAAGTGATACTTCAAAGCGCGAGACTTTTCCCTTTGAAGTATCACACGGATAACAACTACTTACACAACGTGTGTATTTATTTAATGAAAGGGTTTTTATACTTTTTAAGATATTCCTCTCCTAATTTGTACGAAGCATAATCAGTTAGATGTCCTTGATCTCGATAGATAGGAACGTCATCAATGTTCCCAATGCATAATCCACTATTGCATTGTATTTCACTTGGGCCGATGAATATTATGTCAGGATGGCTTTGCCGAATTTTGACGAAAATATTTTCAATTAATTGATTTGGCGTAGTTTTAGCAAAGCTACAGCGGGATGGTGTTTCAATGTTATGTTTTCTGTTTTTATAAGGTGAATAAAAACACTCCATATACCTATTCGGCATGTGTGCAATTTCTTTTACTAAAACCGCTTTTGAACCTGATTTTTCAATCAAATTAACAGCATTATCTAACGCTTGGAAAATGACATTTTCGGCCTCTGCTTGAGTTGCACGTTTATTGTCTGATAGTGCAATGTTACTAAGGTAGTTTGACCATAACTCACCAATTATTACATAATCATATTTTTCTGATTGTATTTTGTTGAAATATTGATTGGTTCTATCGTAACAACTTGTGTTCAGTTTATTAGCTGTTCCCCACTGATATTGTTGTATTTTTGGTAGTGCTAAGCAACTTGAACTACTAATCGCAATAATGTTTATATTCGAATCCTTTCCAAGAACATCGAAAAATTGCCAAAAATGATTTGAATTTGAGTCGCCAATCAGTAGTGCCTTACGATTTGATTGAGCATTTCCAATGCTACAAGTCGGATTATTTGTATCAATAATACCGTTAAAACACTTCTCTCGACTTTTTGAATTTGCCCCATTCAAAAGTGATTCTATGCGGGCATACCCATCACCGAAACGAGATGGGAAACCATTAAATGTTTTACTCATCGAATATAGGGTTGTGGAAAATGTCAGGGGTATTATGGCTAAGGTAATAACCGACACCCGCAATGAAAGTCTTATTTTTCTGAATTTTTTCTCTACAAAGACATAAGAAATATACGATAGAAAAAGTGTTAACAAAAAACAGGTGATTGTGAATGTTGTGTTTTCTTCAATACCTAAATATCTGCCGGTAACAAAAATAGGCCAATGCCAAAGATATAAAGAGTATGATATCGTCCCTATGAAAACTATTGGTGATAGCGAAAGTAACCTAGTTGAAATGCTGGTTGCTGAAGTTCCAGCAAGAATCAAAAAGGCGCTAGCTAAACTAACTATAACCGCATGATAATTGGGATGGCCAACTACAATGTTTCTTTTTGATGCCACATAAAAAAGTGCCACTAAGGAGATAATTCCAAGAAGAGAGGTTATTTTTCCATTTAACCTAAGTTTTTCATAATTAAATATAACAAGACAACTACCAAACATAAATTCAAAAATACGAGACGTCAAAAAATAATAACTTTTATTTTGATATCTACTTGAAAGATAAAGCGACAGGGCAAGCATACATATAGTAATAACACTTGTTACTACTTTTAGTGATTTCTCTGATAAATTTTTACGAAGCAAATAAATACCAAGTGGTAAAAATAAGTACCATTGCCATTCAATTGATAGTGACCAAGTATGCAATAATAAAAGATATTGATTATCTTGTGCTGCATATGCTGTCGTGGCATTTGCGAAGTACTGATTAGAAGTGAGTTGTGTTGTATATTTTAAACTTTTTGCATAGTTAATAAAATCATCTGGCAGATAGAATATCGAAGCTAAAATTAAAGTAAAAATAACCACAGAAATTAGAGCTGGCTGTAATCTCCATAGCCTCCGAATATAAAAATCTGATAATGAGAAAGAACTATTTTCAATCGAACGACTAATTATTTCTGTAATCAAAAATCCTGAAATAACAAAAAATATGTCAACACCAATAAACCCCGATGGGAATAAATCGCTCCCAGCATGGAATATAAGTACAAGGATAACAGCTATTGCTCTTAACCCATCAATATCGGAACGGTAACGCATGAAATTACCTTATAAATGCACTTAATATAAGGCCTCTTGCGAGGCTTAACGTTTTTCTCGTCCTATCACTTTATCAGCCGCCACGCGGGACAGGAAGCCGGAACGGCTACCATATTCAGGATGTGCAGCGACAAACTGATCAATACGGCGGATCAGCAAAGAAGGAAGCGTTACGTTGATTTTTTCCGCTTTTCCCATCAACCGGGTAACGTCAACATCAACCAGCGCCCACACTACCCCCGCATAATCGGGATCGGCCAACCAGTTTTCCACGCTGGTGGCTTCCGGCACCGCATCGCCATCTTCCACCAGTAATTCGATATGTGCGTCGATAGCCTCACGCACGCTCTCAATCGCATCCTGATAGCTGTCGCCGCCAGAGAAGCAGCCTGGAATATCGGGTACGCGAACGCCGAAGGATGAATCGCCTTTATCAATAGCAACAGGGTATAACATTTAAACCTCCAGTAGGTGGGGCTTAAAGCCCCGCCTGTTT